>JBNJFO010000089.1:0-7008 GCA_051746905.1 Thermoplasmatota archaeon | reverse complement strand
TGAATAAAAATAAATCTGAAGAATTGAAGGTAGAAGAAAAAATAATATGTAGTAAAAAGGGATTAAAGAATAAGATGAATGTTAAAGATATAATCAAGGAAGGTGAGTCAAAGAGTATCGAATTCAAAGAAACCTTTAACAAGGAAACCATTGAAACAGCCGTTGCATTCGCAAACACGAAAGGCGGTATAATTTTTTAGGGGTAAAAGACGATGGCAATATTCGGGGGATTCAAGTTGGGAAAGAATCTTTACAAAGATGGGCGAACAGGATTTCACAAAGTACAGAACCAAGTGTAATCCCAGACATTAAAAAAGGAGATGAAAAAGATATCGTCATTATCAAAATCAAAGAGTTCCCTATCAAACCAGTATCAGTTAAAGGTAGGTGTTATCGAAGAGTTGGAAGTAGTAATAGAGTTATGACCCCACAAGAAATTGCTCAGATGCATATTCAATCGATAGGAGGAAGCTGGGATTTATACCCTGCTCACGACGCTAGTATTGATGATCTTGATATTGGATTAGTAAATGATTACATTAAAAAAGCTAATTCGACCAAACGAAGAAAAATAAAAGACGAACGACCTTTACATGTTCTGAAGAAACTGGAATTGATTAGGGAAGAAGGACCTACATGGGCTGCAATCCTCCTTTTTGGGAAAAAACCACAGAGGCACCTCTCCCAAGCAAAATCGCATTGTGGTAGATTTAAAAGTGAAACAAAAGTAATCGATGAAAGGATGATGGAAGGTACTGTTATAGAGCAAATAGAAGATATTATGGATTTTGTCAAAAAGAATATCAACGTTGGTTTGATAATGACTGAAAACCCCGCTAGAGATGAAATATGGGACTATCCTTTAGAAGCTTTACGTGAAGCAATAATAAATGCGATTTGTCACCGTGATTATACCATAACCTCAAATACAGAGGTCAAGATATATGATGATAAGTTAAATATTTGGAGCCCAGGCAAGTTGCCTATTGGAGTAACTATCGAAGATCTATACAACCCACACTCTTCAACTATCAGAAACAAAGGGATTGCAAGTGTTTTTTATGACATTGGTCTTATAGAACAATGGGGTAGTGGGATAGATAAGATAGTTCAGTCTTGCGAGATAGCTGGTAATCCAAAACCAGAATTTAACGAGGGAAGGGGTGTGAGTGTAACATTAAGAAAAGACGTTTACACGGAAGACCATCTAAAAAAGATAGGACTGAACGATAGACAGATAAAAGCTGTCCTACATCTAAAGGACGCTGATAGTATCAATCTATCTTCATACAGAGAACTTGAACCTGACACTAGTAAAAAAACATTATACAGGGATCTAAAAGATCTTGTAGATCGAGACATAATCATTCCCATTGGGGAGAAAAAAGGTAGAGTATATAAGTTAAAATAACGGACATTTATCGGACATTTCGGACAGATAACGGACATTTATCGGACATATCTTGTTATTTTTGACCATTTGAGTCATCAATTTTTGTCAATGAAATACAATAAAGAAGTAAAGGGTTGATATGTAACTAGAAAAAAGTACTGGTTCTACAGTTATATTGTCCCAGAAGTAAGTGCACACAACAACGGCAACCTGAAAGAGAGGGATACTGTTTACAGGTACCTCTCGACCTTCCTCAACGGTCAGAAGGTCAACATGCTGACATCGATCGGAGAACCGCCGGAAACCGGTCCGATTACGTTATCCACGGGCGGTTCCACCACATCATCGTCTGAACCAGTTTACTCTTACAGTTATACGCTCGACGGTGGTAGAGTGGGAAAAGCCACCTACGATACAAAGATCCGCTATCTCTATGACGGAGAAAACGTCGCCTACGAGAACTTCACGAACAGCCCACTTATACGCTACACGCACCCGCTGGCCGGCTACGGGATGGAGGGCTGCGGCTCCTGCGGCGACGTGTGCGGATATTCAAAACAAAAAGCTGGGTAGATATTGTTTAATACATTCTATATCATAATCTAGTAATAAATTAGAATTCTATTTCATCATCTATTTGTAAACATCACTTCGATGAGCGATAGTCGTGATCTTGACCTCTTTGTTTTTCTTGTCTATTGAATACAGCACACGATAATCTCTTATCCTCAATCTGTAAGTATTCCCTGGAAAACCTTTCAGTGGCTTTACATCGAATCTTGGTCTGGGCCGAAATGGGTATTCTTCGAATTCATCTAAGACCTCTAGTAAATGTTCGACTATTTTGTCTGGAATGTTATCGAGGTCTTTCTTCAGTCTCTCATCTATAAGAACAGTATATTTCTCAGAAGTCAGCGTATCATTTTCCCTGAGTGAGTCGTTCCTTTAACTGTTTCTTGAACTCTTCTTTTGAAACACCTTTGAAATCTTCCAATCTTCTGTAGTGTTCTTTGAGGTGTTCAGCGCTGATCTCCTCCAAAGAAACATGATCCATGAGCATCTGTAAGACCTCGTCGTATGTCCAACTACCCATCTTGTAATCAGATAGGCGCTCCTTAGTATCCTTTTTAACAGTGATCGTCGTCGCCATCATTAAAACAATTTTAAAAATTATATTAATAGTTTGTGTAGTATATTCTTTTATTACTTTAAGTTATTCTTCTTATCCTTATCTGTGATACCGATATAATATGATTCAAACCAGCGGCATCAACTCAGCCTGAGGATGCTCTCCTTCACTCAGATAAACATTGTAGATCTCGGTGTTGGGTTTCTCTCCGTACATCAGCAACGTGTTATAATATGAAAAGATCTTCACATGGGTGTCGGATATATATCTGGATTTGTCCTTGAAAGTGAATCCCGGCCCCATCAGCCCTATAGTAAGGGCGCTGTTCTTCCTCATCACGTCTATAACATCCTTGGCGATCCTCAACCTTGAAGAGAGACCGATATCCTGACCACTTATAGAGTGCTCCAAACGGATCCAGTCGCAGACTGTCAATATCGGGCCGCCGGTCTCATAACGCAGCTCTTTATATGCTTCTTTGAATTTCTGCAGATAATATTCGGGTTTCCTATCCTCTGGATTCTCATCGACACCAAAATCCAGTATCCTGATGTTCTCGTATTCGTCCTTATCCAGCAGTGTGCGTGCCCATTTCTCTAATATATATTCTCCCTTACCACTGCTGGGCATCACCAGTACCCCTCGTCCCTGGGTCAGAAAATTCTCCATAGTCGGTCCGAAGAGATACATCTGGCCGATGAAAGGTATACTCTCTCCGACCTCGATGACCACCAAACCGTCCCTAGGATATCCACCACCAAGCACCTTGTCTAGGTCCTCGGAACCGGATGAGAAAAGATTCTTTTTCCAGTAATCGGATCCCTGGCCATCCTTTATAGGGGGATGTTTGTCCTTGAAGGTAGGTATTATCGGATCCAGCGGCTTGAAGTATTTGAATTTACCTTCGTTGAGCGTGAAGATATAAAGTGGACGGTTGATCTTAACCCCTCTCAGTTTGTTGAGATACAGGAACCTAACTCTCCTGCCTTCCTTCTCGGACTCCTCCATGGTCACCACCCCGTCCACCAAGTAATCCATCTTGGTGTATCTCTCAGACTCCAGCACCAAGATCAGATTCACCCTAGACCTTTCCACAAGATCCTTCTGAAGTGTCTTTATCAGATACTGGGGTTCTATCTCATACCTTTCTGCCAGTGATTCCAAACTATCTATTATGAAAAGTGTGGATTCGGGTAATCTAGCCTCCACCCTGTCGTAGATGTACTCCAACTCCGTCATTGCCTCTTCCTTCTGTAGTCTGGTCAACATGGAACGACTCACGGTGTTCGGTGGTTCAACTTCTTCCTCGATACCCCCTCTCATCTCTGTTAGCAGTTTCCGTGCAGATTCGACCTGTTCCTGGTCACCCTGCTTCTCAGTTGTCCTCCTAGCGATATCTTCACCTTTAGATCCGAGAGATTTCAAGAATTCGTGACTCGCATCTATCAGGTTCTCCCTGATATCTTTCTCTTTCAACCACTGGAACTGGCTGTACAAAGATTGATTAGAAACTCTGGTCGAAAAATAGAATGAATTCTCGATCTCACCTATCTCCTCCAGCATGGTCAGGCTCATGATGGTCTTACCCACTCCGGCATGACCCTTTATCATAAGCGATCTCCCTACATCCGAATCGAAGAAATCGTAAACCTCTTCAGGTAACTTCCGATAGTTCATCAGATCAACCCCAATTTTCGCGGAGATCTTCGATGGCCTCGTCCATACTATCCAAAACATCTCCGAAGTTCTCGCGGGAATGAGTCCTGAGTACCAATATGTGTGCCCTGTCCACCTTGCTGATAACCGTATCGCCGTCTTCAGCTCTTATAACTATCCTGTCGGGCTTCTTCTTCTGCAGGTGTTCGTTAGCGGTATTTGCGGCTCCATAGATAGTAGCCGACATGATCCCGAAAGTCTCCAACTGTAGCCCACCCACGTCTCCAGCACTAGCAATTATATTACCATCTTTCTTCGTCAAGCAAACGATGTCTATCTGTGGGGTGGCCCCCAACCTTTTCAAAGTATCAAGCACGATTGCATTCGGCATCTCAATATCCCCTTTTATCAGTCTCTATAATACAACTTGGTAAATTAAATTTTCCATCAATTTATCAATACTTTTGAGAAGCACTCAGATATGTCTTCAGGCATCAGACCCCAACTCTTCTCTTCGAAGGCCTCCCCCCCGGCTCTGCAGGTGATATAAGCGCCGAGTCTAGCGGCGTTGAACGGGTCCATACCCTTAGCCATCAGACCACCCACGGCTCCGGCCAGTGTGTCCCCAGACCCACCGACGGTCATTGCAGGAGTCCCGAAATCGTTCTTTTTCCTCCTTACACCATCGGAGAGGTAGTCCACTTTTCCCTTGAGAAGAACCGTAAATCCACACTCCTCAGCGTAGACGTCCACAGCCTTCTCCAGATCCCCTTCAGCTCCCGTCAGCATCTTGAACTCTCCACGATGTGGCGTGATCACGGTTTCAGTTTCTATCTTCGATTCATTTCCCTTCACGGCTTTCAGTCCATCGGCATCTACAACCGCTGGGATATCCACCTGGCTCAATATATCCACGACAGCTTTTTTAGTCTCACCCGCTTCACCGAGACCCGGACCTATCACCAAAGCATCGCATCTCTCGGACAGCTCGACCACCTTTTCGACATGTTTCGGTTTCAATATCTTCCCGTCAAGACCTTCCACGATGAAACTTGGTGAATATCCGGCGACGACATCGTATATCTGACCGGGGACAGCTAGGAACACAAGATCTGCACCTATACGATAAGCTGCTTTTCCACATAGAGCTGGAGCTCCTGTATAGGGTCCTCCACCGACCACCAGAGCCGCCCCGTTATCCCACTTGTGTGAATCTTCCCTGGGCTTCGGATACAACAGCATCTCGCCTGGACCCGTGTATTCACCGGCCTCCTCAGGGATCCCGATATCTACCACCACTATCTCGCCGCATTTCTCCTCGTTCATGCCCTCTTTTACAGCATGAAAAGTCACGGTCAGCTCGGGTTCGACTTTCATATCCGCCCCTAGACCGCTGGGTAGGTCTATCGAGACCACATGAGATCCAACAGAATTGATCTTCTCTATAGCAGTTCTGTAAGGCTCTCTGATCCTCCCGGATATCCCTGTCCCGAGAAGTCCGTCGACTATAACAGTTCCCGACACATCTTCCCAACAGATATCTTCTTCAACTGGACACTCTAACCTGTCCAGATTCTTCTTTGAAATATCGCTCCTTACGTTCTCTCTCCCCTTGAGAAGATAAACCTTGACACCTCTACCGTCCCTCCATCCCCACAGATATCTAGCTGCTACGTAACCGTCTCCTCCGTTGTTACCCGTTCCGCATATGAAAGATATCTCTTCATCCGGGAACCTTTTCTCGATCTGTCTAGCCAAACTCCTACCTGCGTTCTCCATCAGCTGTTCCGGCGGGACACCCCAGTATCCAGAATTTCTATCCAAGACCGCGACTTCTTTGAAAGGCAACATGTTTTTGTATATACACAAACCGATATACATATGTTAGCCATATCAACAGAACTTTTACGAAAACAATATAAATGTATATACCATTAAGGAAGCGCACATAAAGCAGAGGAGGTGTCAAGATATGAACGAAAAAAGAAACATCGATAGGGTTAAAACTTACGTGAAGGGCTTAGATGAGAATCTTCAAGGGGGGATACCGAAGGACAGCCTGGTTTTGATGGCTGGCTCACCGGGCACTATGAAATCGACCTTCGGTTTTTACGTACTGTTCAACAACGCTTTAAAGAACGATAAGAAAGGAGTTTACATATCTCTAGAGGAGAGAAGAGAGAGTCTCATAAACAATATGCACGGACTGGGCATGGATTGGGATAAAGTATCCAAGAACCTCAGCATCTTGGATATAGGTCTTATCAGGAGCCGAGTTTCAGAACTCGAGAGGACCGCCTGGATGGAGGTCTTCAAGATGTACGTAAAAAACCTAAGAAAAAATCTTGACAATGAATTCCTAGTGATAGATTCACTTCCTGTACTTAAGACCATGGCTAAGTTCGATAATCCACGTCAAGACCTATTCGAACTCTTCGAATGGCTCAGGAACCTGGAAGTCACGGCTTTCCTTATCCACGAGATGCCCTTCGAAGAAGTAAAATTCACAGATGCAGGTGAAGGTTTCCTATCTGATGGTATATTCCATCTGGAACTCAGAAGAGAAGAGAACAACGTAAATCTCTTTTTAAGCACCATGAAGATGAGGAAAACAGAGCATGCAAGGGATTACTTCCCACTTATATACGACGAAGGCTTCGAGATAGTTAAAGGTTAGATATATTGCTCTAGATACGCGGCCCTATCAACTGCCACATGAGTAATCCCAAGATGATAAAAGCTACAAGGTAAGAGATACCGCTTATCAGCTTTTCTTCAGCCTCTTCTTTCATCCCGAACTTTTCTACAAGAATACTCACACCGTCTGAAA
>JBNJFO010000088.1:0-7058 GCA_051746905.1 Thermoplasmatota archaeon | reverse complement strand
CATCCTCTAGATAGTATTTATTACCGATACTGAGTACCTTTTGTTTTATCCGGAATTTGTGCCTTTGAAATCGTTGTGGCATAGGGGGGTGATAACCACCAGCGGTATCATTATTCATCGTTTAAACACCGTATCTATAATATAGCTATCACTTAAATAATTTCTCAAATAAAAATTACTCAGTATTCGAACTCTTCCGCCAGTTCTCTCATCCTCTCAGCACTTTCCTTAAATCCTGCCTCTTCGGTCCTTTTCAACATATCCTGGAATCTGTCTCTACCTCCAGCTGTTTTATCAGCAAAACAGACCAATCTCTCTTCTAAGGTCTCAGGAACGTAATCCTTAGAGGGTAATCCCTGCTCCTGTGCTTCCTCTTTGGTTATACCGCCGCCCATGTGCCTTTCGACGATCTTCGCTACTTCCTCGTGCCATCCCTGTTCTCTGACCAGTTTCGCTCCTTCAACTCCGTGTTCTACACCATGGGTGACAGTTCTCCCGATGTCATGCAGTAGTGCCCCGGCGATGAGCAGTTTGAGATCTCCTCCCCACTTCTGATAGAGCTCGAGAGTTCTGTCCAGTACATCCATGGTGTGTTCCATAAGCGGTTCATCCATACCTCTTTCTACACAAAATCGATAGCATTCACCGGCTTCGGGCACTTTCGAATAATCTAACACCCTTTTCCTTCCCTTCGATGGGAGAACTGATATCTTACCACCCCTTATATCTGGCATCTGTCTATTGTTGTATCTATCCATGAATATGGCTAGGGCGGCTACTTCCGAATGCGGTTGATTTCCTACTGCTATATTATGATCCGCTTTCTCGTATATCTTACCTGGTACCTTTTCAGCACCGACTATTACTAGTGGATCCTTCAAATCGTTTTCTTCGAAAAACCCATCGATATCCTCACCGTACATAGTTAGATGGAGGACATCTCCGTTCCATTCATCTATTATTTTGTATTTGTTCTCAGCAGGTTGTACAGAAAAACTGCCACCGAATCGTTCCGTCACGTCGTGGAGTGTTTCTTTTGTCTTAGTATCTAAATTTTCGATATAGATCGAATCCGCGCCTAGAGCCCTGGCTGTAAGAGCAACATGTGTAGTCATCCGCTTATCTCTTTCTGGCCTATGGCCCAATCGAAGTACAGACTTCAAACGTTTCACCAGGAGTCGTCTCTCTCTTCAGGGAAAAGATCATCATCTGAGTAAGGTTTTGTTCCCCTTCTCTTTTTCTTCTTAGGGGTTTCTTCTTCCTCGAAGTCTTCATCTTCGAATTCTTCTTCATCTTCTTCCTCAAGTTCCACACCAGTCCATTCACCTGAACCCCCGCCGAACTCTGCTTCCTCGATCAAGGGCACGGCTACACCTCTGAAAAGAAGTAGAGATGTGATGAAAGTGAAGATGCCTGGGAGCACGATGAATTTGATGAATTCTAAACCCGATAAACCGAGATCAGCCTGGGTTCCCGCGTGAAAAGCGATCCACACCATGACTGCGACGACTGTTCCGGATAAAAACTTGCCGAAGATATCCGAAATTTCCGTCAGGTCTTCTAAAAAGAAGAACGGTGGTATCAATATCCCGAGTCCAAAAGGTATCACCGAGTAAAAAAATAGACTCGTGTTAACATGACCGAATATCACGTAGATAAAGTAAGTAATTGACCCGATTATAGCCATCCCTGAAATCAGGGCGAATGTTCCCACGGAATAACGGGAAAATATATCCAAATCGTCTAGATCCATCTTATCCCTCTTTTTACCTTATTATTCTTCTTCTATTTTAAATATCCTATGGCCTCTATAATCGAATTTTGTCGATCTCTTCACCAAGCTCTTCAAAGTGGTAGGTGTATAACCCAGTTTTTCACTTATGTCTTTGGCGAAATTGTCACCGGATTCTACCTCTTCATCTATCTTTTCCTCTATCTTCAGGAATTTATCTTCGTGGACCATAGCGGCGAAAAGAACTTCGCTTATCTCGTTCACCGGGACAGAAGCGTCGATATGGACGGAGGAATAATAAGTGTGGTATGCTTTTTTGGTTTCCTTCTCAGTGTGCTGCCATCGAGTTTCTACCAGCTTCATCTTCTCGAAGAGCTTCAGAGCTTCCTTCCCATCTTCTCCGTATTTTTCTTCTATCTCGTCAGCAGTCTTCCATCCCTCGGCCAGCTCAGTAAATACATCTTTTTTTACTTCCGTACTGACAGCTCTCAGTATCGGTACGAAATCTGAAACGTCCTTAATTACCTTAATTCGAGCCATTTGCAATCCTATCCCTAATATAACTTTAGGATTTAATATTTTTCTATAAATTTGCCAATAAACCCTACTTTTCAACCGATATATTCAAATTTTACCGGGTTTCTTCAATATCCTCCTTGCCCTTTTTACGAAAGAAGGTATGCTCTCGACATCTTTCACTTCTTTCTTCAAATATTTTATCAACTTCTTTCTATATATCAGATCGCAGTCTATACAGTTAGCTTTACATGCCTTCTTTACCCTGTAAGCAAGTTTCCCTCCTGCTTTGTCCCAATCTGTCAGTATGATAAGGGAATCGTGCTCCTTCCTGAGACTCTCTATTATGTGGAAGATCGTTCTTCTCCTTTTGATCTTGATGATCTTGCCGCTCACCCCCAACCTTCTGAGTGCCCTGACATCCTTCCTACCTTCAACAATTATGGGGGTATCCCGGTTCTCTTTCTTCAGGTCTTCAAGAACCCTTTCAACTCCTTCCAATTCTTCTTTTATCCTCATCCTTAGTCGTCCCTATCCGTCCAATGATCTCATGATCTTATCAGCTAGTTTTTTCTTGTTTGATCCTGTGAAGAATATCCTTTTTTGGCTGGTCTTAGCACCCTTAGTTATCTTGATCATGTTCATATCGATATGAAACATATCTGAAAGAAAATCTATCAACTCCTGGTTCGCTCTTCCCTCCCTTGGTTCTGCTTTTATCGATATGGTCAGGTTATTCCTCCATGGGTTAACTCCCTCGATACTGTTCTTTTCAGCATTTGGACTTATCTTGAGGTCCAGATATACTCCTCCGTCTCCTGATTTGATACAATCTAACACCTTCTCCGACTCGACCATATTTTTGATACGTGTGGAGAAGATTAAAATCTTTTGGATTAAGGTATGAAGAAAAAAAGGGGTGAGGAGGTGATCGTGAACTAATTTATGAAATTTATACTACCTTTGGGTTTGGACTTTTTACGTCTCTTCCCATTATTCAATCCCGTTACTATGGACATTATCTTTATCTTATTACGACATTCTGGATCGACCCTAGCCCCGAAGATGATGCCTGCCTTAGGGTCTAACTCTGAAGTCATCATCCCAACCACGTCGTTCATCTTCTTTATCGTTAGATCCGGGCCGCCGGTTACGTGTAAAAGGGCCTTTTTTGCACCCCTGTAATCTACTTCGAGGAAAGGATTTTTACTCGCTTCCTCCACAGCTTGAGAAGGATCATCTATACTGCCCTCCCCTCTCATCAACGTGGATACTCCTCCTCCGGCCAAAACTGACCTGACGTCGTTGAAATCAAGATTTATCATTGACGGTAAAGTAACCGTTTCCGTCACGCTTTTTATAAGTTCAGATATGAGTGCGTCGATGATCCCAAAGGCCTGATTCATGGGCAGATCGGGCACAACATCCAATAGTTTGTCATTCTGTATCACGATGGTAGAATTTGAATACTGGTCTATCATCTTAACTCCCTGTTTACCCAGATCTTTCCTACTCCTCTCTACGGTGAAAGGTAAAGTTGTTATAGCGATGACGAGAGCACCACTCCTCCTAGCTATCTCCGCGATGACGGGTGCAGCTCCAGTGCCGGTTCCACCTCCCATCCCCGCAGTTATGAAAACTAGGTCTGTGTTCTTGAATATCTTCTTGAATACACCATAGGCCGATTCTGCACATTTTTGACCGACAGATGGGTTTCCACCTGCACCCATGCCCCTATTGTGTTTCTTTCCTATCAATATCCTTTTATCAGCTTGTATGCTCTGGAGATGTTCTTTGTCCGTGTTTATCGCGACAGTTTCTGCACCGTAAACTCCCATCCTGCTTAGCCGGTTTACACTGTTATTTCCACCTCCACCGACACCTACAACTAAAACAGAGAGTTCAGAAGATGCTTCTCCTATCCCGCTAAAGTCGGCTACCACCATCGTTACTACCTTCTCTTTTATGACCCCATTTCTTATCTGGGGCGTGCATCCCATAAGAGGTTTTATTCATTCCTCTTCAAGCCGTTTTTTATACTGCTTGATCTTTTCCTTTACGTAATCCCTGACAGCTGTCCTTATAGCGTCATCAACAGATATCGAATCGCCTTCTCTAACAAGGTCTTCTATCTCGTTTACCTTCTTCTTAGGCAGATCGACCGTTACTTTTGATATATGTTCAGGCGCATTCCTCGCTTTTATGAAGTCAGAGATTGCAGATCTTATCGCTTCTGACATCGTGGAGAATTCACCTTCGTCTACCAATCCTTGCAGGTCTTCTGCCATGTCTTTAGGTATTCTGACAGTTATCCTTTGTGTGTCGGACACCATAAGGGCACCTTATATCTTTTAGTCCGACGATATTTCACTATACGTCAGACAATACCATAATAGATATTTTTATTTATAAGTCTTTCGGTTAATGTCTGAAAAATTACTCAACTTGACCAGTATGGACCAGCTTGACCTTGACGCGTGATCCAACCATATATTTTGATTTATCATCAAAACCTTTATATGATTAATTCGGAAATCACTTATTAGATGTCTTTATCAGGAGGAACAGTAAAAAACGAAACTGAAGATGATTTCGTTAATCGTAAAAGAGAATTGAACCTTTTGAAAGAACACATGGAAGAAACGAAGAACGGTGAGGGTCGTTTCGTACTATTAAGGGGTGAAGCTGGTGTAGGTAAAACAGCCCTCGCAGAGTATTTCTCAGAAACCTGTATTGGTGAGGGTTTCGAGTTCCTAAAAGGGCGATGTTTATACCATGAAAGTACCGATCCATATCTACCTTTCTTTGAAGCACTTGATGACTACATCGAAACTGAAGAAGGATCCAAATCGAGTTCTTCAAGTTCCTCATCATCTTATACAGGTATAGTCGGACATGGGATGAAGAAGAGTACACGTTCTAGTGTTCCCATGAGTATGATAGGTCTTAGTACTAAAGATCTAGATATCTCTGCGGATATATCGATATCCGATAAAAGAGAGATGATGTTCGAGAAGATAACCAATCTTATCAAGAAGATATCGAGAAGTAAACCAGTCCTTCTTTTCTTCGACGACCTCCAGTGGATAGATGAATCTTCATCACAACTGCTTCATCATCTCAGCAGGAGTATATCAAAAAACAGGGTCTTTATCCTAGGAGCTTACAGACCCGAAGAACTTCGATCTAGAGAAGAGGAACTTCCACTGAGGAATACTTTGAACCGGATGCGAGAAGAGAAGTTGGTAGATGAGATCAACGTGAACAGGCTTGACTTCCCATCGGTTTCCAAGATGTTGAAGAAAAAACTGCATACTGAAGATATCCCACAATCGTTCATCATGATGATCTTCAGGGAGACAGAAGGTAATCCTTATTATATCATAGAGATCCTGGATTCCATGGTGGAAGAGGGTGTCATCGATCCGTATTCTTACACGTGGGACCCGGAGAGTGAATTGACCGATATCTCTATACCTTCAACTATCAAAGACATCACCAGCAGAAGGATAAAACGTCTCTCTAAAGAACAAAAGAGGGTCCTGATGTATGCATCTATAATCGGAACCGATTTTGACTTCGAAGTTCTAGAGCAGGCTATGAACATGGATGTTGTCGAGCTTCTTGATATAGTGGACGAACTGGAAAACATCGGGATCATACACGAAAAAGAAGGTACGGATAGAGAGATCTACCGTTTCAATCATCTACAGTTACGGATGACACTTTATGAGGACATGGGCAAAAGCAGGAAAAGGGTGCTCCAGGGTAAGATAGGAGAATCCATCGAGGGTATCTATTCTGACAATCTCGAGGATCATTACTATTCATTGAGTAGACATTTCTACAAAGGTAAGAAATACGAAAAATCTTATGAATATTCCAAAAAGGCAGGTGAAAAGGCCATCTCTAGCTTCGCCATCGAACAGGCTAGAGAGCACTTCGATAGGGCGTTACGATCACTCCGTAAGATAAGAGATATCGAAGATATGGATAAAAAAGAGATAGATCTACTATTGAAGATCGGTGAACTAGATTACGACAGCAGTTCTTTAGAGGACGGTAAAAGGATCTACTCGGAACTGATCGAACTGGCAAAGAAAGTCGGGGATAAAGAAGTCGAGGCTAAGGCTTACCGGGATCTAGGGGATATACATAAAGAGATACAAGAATTCGAAGAATCAGAGAAGTCTTTCGACGAATCGCTCAGGATATCTCAAGAATTAGATAACAAAGAAGGTATAGCCGATTCAAATAGAGGTTTAGGTTATATCCACTGGAGAAGGGGAGAATTTGAAGAATCTATAGAACATTACGAGACAGCTATCGAGAATGCAAAAACCGCCAATAACCACCGTATCTTAGCGATCACTTATATCGAGATGGGGCTCGTTTACGCTCACAGGGGTGACCATGACCTTGCCATCCAATATTTCAAACGTAGTTTGCCCCCTCTCAAGAGCCAGAACGCCTACAGAGAACTTTCAAGAGCTTACAATGATATAGGCGACCAGTTCATGAAGAAAGAAGAGTGGGATACAGCTATAGAGAATTTCGATAAAAGTATCGAGTTCGCTCAGAAGATCGGTAATAAATCCCTCGTTGGATGGGGTTATTTCAATAAGAGCGAAGCCCTTGCGAAGAGCGGTGATATTAACAGAGCTAAAGATTACATAGAAAGAGCTCACCAGATAATGAAGAACTTGAACGATATGGTCGGTCTTTCAGCAGTTTATAAGAACTGGAGTCTTATCTATTGGCTGGAAGAAGATTGGAGTGGAGCTATAGACTATATCAATAAAGCACTCGA
>JBNJFO010000087.1:0-7085 GCA_051746905.1 Thermoplasmatota archaeon | reverse complement strand
CAAGATCGAGCACATAAAAGCCGTTGAGAACCTGGATGACATCTTGAAAGAAGCAGATGGTATAATGATAGCCCGTGGAGACCTGGGTGTAGAGGTACCTGCCTCAGATGTTCCGATAATCCAGAAAGATATCATCCAGAGATGCAATCTTAAGGAGATGCCGGTGATCGTGGCAACACAGATGCTCATGTCCATGACCGAGAGCCCTAGGGCGACGAGAGCTGAGGTTTCCGATGTAGCCAACGCAGTTATCGACGGATCGGACGCCGTGATGCTTTCAGAAGAAACAGCGGTAGGTAAGTATCCCGTGAAATCCGTAGAATTCATGTCAGAAGTGGTTGGAAAAGTAGAGAAACTTTTAGAAACGAAAGAACACCACACTGCGGGGATGAAGAGCAAAGATGTAGCGGACATAATCTCTAAGAACGTCTGGCAGGCTTCTAGGGACCTTGATGCAAAGTATATCGTGGCGCACACATCGTCTGGTTATACCGCTCACAAGATATCGAAGTTCAGACCGGCCATAGATGTCATCGCCTTCACAGATTCCGTGGAGGTACAAAGGCGGTTGAACTTGGTATGGGGTGTAAGACCCTTCCTGATAGATTTTCCTGAGCACGTGGACGAGATGATCCACAACTCGGCGGAGTTCCTTTTCGACAATGAGATGGTAGAGATGGATGACACTCTCATACTTACGGCAGGGGTACCTCAACCGGTAACCGGTATAACCAATATGATGGAGATAAGGACGGTCAGGAGTTTACTTGAGGAATAAAATAAAAAGAGATCAGGGAATCGGTTTTTCAGTTCCTCCTAAGATATCTCTGGTGCTGTAGAGTCAACCTTCCCTTTGAACTCTAACTCTATCTCGAGCTCTTTTTCACCGTATCCTTCGTACTCTATCTCCAGTTCGATAGGTTCTCTGAACTTGAAAGGAATCTCCCATTCGCTTGTGGTTACCGTTATCTCGTCTCCCTTCTTCATCTGTTCTCCCAGTGCTATAAGAAAATCGGCAACTTGCTCTTTGTTAAGATCGACTTCCCATTCGATATCTCCTTCTTCGATCATCTTTTTTTGGTTCTGTTTGCTTGTCGGTATTTCCGGCATTTTAGACACCGAAATAATCATATATCTCTAAAATATAAAGTTTCTTAGGAAAATTATACTTGTAAAGGTGCTAAACATGGATCCACTGCATATATTAGGCTCGAAATCGAGGTTGGAGATACTTCACATGCTTTCAAAGAAAGACATGTACGTTTCTGAACTGATGGAGAACGTCAGCATGGACGGTAAGACCTGTAAACATCATCTGGATTGTCTGGAGGAAGCAGGCTTGGTATCTTCAAGGGAGGAAGGTAGGAGGAAATATTATTCTCTGGACAAAGACGTGATCCTTAGGATATCTCCTTCTCCCAATCGTATGTACGAGGTCAGGTTCCCAGATACTGGATCAGAGTGACCAGTCGTCTTCCGGTTCGTTCTGGGGTTGGTTATTTATCTCCCCTTCCGGTGTTCCAGGTGGAGGTGGCTGTTGTTGGTTTTCTTGCACTGATCCAGGAGGTGGCGGTGGAGTTCCCTCTTCTTGTGGTGATTTTTGCCATTCGTGTTGGCTTGGTTGTTGAGGACCTTTAGCCTCTTCTTGATTCATCCACCACATGTAGAATATTATGCCACCTATCAGTAATATCGCTATTATAAGCAAAGGTAACCACATACCGATACCACTATCTTCATCCTCTTTCTCAAGTGGTGTAGCACTATCTAGATTTGACTCGTTACTTATCAATTTATTACCACTTATCGCCTTAATTTTGTAATAATATGTATTGTCATTTTCAACATCAGTATCTGTAAATTCAGTTTTTCCAGTTGTTGTGGTGAAATATTCGAGATTACCAGGGTTACTTCCTTTGTATATGTGGTAAGAAACGATGACACCCTCGTTATATGTAGGTTCAACCCATGATAATTTTACCTTATCATCTCCTGACTTTGCATCTAAATTTTGAGGTTTGGGCGGGAATACTGTAGGGGTCGATAATGTTTCAGCTTTGATCTCATTTGAGGCCAATCCTTCTCCAGCTACGTTAAACGCACTTACTTTGTACTTATAATCTACACCCGCTACTATATCTTCATCCACATAGTAAGTTTCATTATCATCTGTAGAGTATTGTCTTTTTTGCATATCAAAGGTGTTTTCTCTATGGACTCTATAGAATCTGATCGCAGATCCTCCAACATCCTCTGGTTCATCCCAATGTAATTCAATCAATTCTCTTCCCACGTAAGCTTGAAGATCTGTCGGTGCACCAGGCGTAGAAAGCTCTTCTATAGGTGTGACCATGACTTCATTGGATAGATCGCTCTCACCAGCCACATTGACGGCTCTTACCCTATAATAATATGTGATGCCATTAGTAACGTCATAATCAATATATGAAGTAGATGGGTTTATAGTATCCAAATGATATTCACTGCCCGATTGTGTTCCTCTGAATATATCATAACTACTTATTGAGTCACCCCCGTCATCATCTGGTTCTTCCCAAACCAATTCAACACTTCCAGATCCTGGATAAGCTTCTAAATTTTTCGGAACCGTAGGAGGGCTTGTTCCAGCAATCCAACCTGTAGCTCTATTCGAAAAATCAGTTTCTTGATTATCACCGTACTCTGCTGTAACCCAGTAATAATATTGTCTGCCCGGTTCAAGGATCTCATCTTGATAAGTTAATTGTGATGCTAGAACCGAATCGTGGAATTCTTTTTTATCTTCGTCAAGACTTCGGTATATATTATATCTTGTAACATGCGGAGCTTCTTGGGCTGGTGGATCCCAACTCAAACTCACGTAATTGTTGTAACCTTGAGTTGCATCAAGATGTCTAGGTTTTGAAACAAATATATTCTGTTGGTAGATCTCATTATTCTCTGGTATCATGAAAACACTAAAAATAGTCGCCAACATCACTAAAATAACTCCAATAGTTAATAACTTCCCAAGCTTTTTATTCATATGATTTCCTCCATGGTGGTTTATCTATATAGAGATATTTATATGATTTGGTAAAATTTTCGAATTGTTCTTATTGATTATAACGGCTCGAACTCAGCCATAAAATGGCCCAACAACTCGGGAGCGTACGTCCTCCTTAATCCCTTGATCTCATCCCTCTTTTCATATAGTGATATCACCGATTCGGCGACGTACTCGAGCTGATTGAGTGTATAAACACGTCTAGGTATCGCTAAACGCATGTTCTCGAAGGGAGCGGGGACTATGTTGCCCTCCTCATCCGTCTCCCCGAATGCGCTAGAACCGAGCTCTACGGCCCTTATGCCCGACTCGATGTATAGCTCAGCGGTCAACGCTTGTGCCGGAAAATTTTCTTGTGGGACGTGTGGTAAGAACTTCTTCGCATCTACGAATATAGCGTGGCCGCCCACCGGTTCTATTATGGGAACTCCGGCCTCCTTCAACTTGTCCGCAACATACTGGACCTGCTGGTGCCTGTATTCCTGATACTCGTCGGTAGTAGCTTCACGGATCCCTTTAGCCATAGCAGCTAACTCTCTACAAGCCATACCGCCGTAGGTCGGAAAACCTTCGATTATGATACCTAGATTCACGCATTTCCGGTGAAGCTTTTCATCTTTAACACCCAGCAATCCACCGATATTCACAAGCCCCTCTTTTTTAGCGCTGAACGTGAATCCGTCTGCATACGTGAACATCTCCTCTGTTATCTCGCGGATCGACTTTTCAGAATAACCTTCCTCACGCTGCTGTATGAAGTAAGCGTTCTCGGCGAACCTGCAGGCGTCGAAGAAGAACGGTATCCCGTAATTGTCGGCCACCTCACGAACTTCTTTGATGTTCTTCATAGATACTGGCTGACCTCCACCGGTGTTGTTAGTTATAGTAAGCATGATCACGGGTATGTTATCCTTACCTTTCTCCTTGATGAATTCATCCAGCTTCTCTACATCCATGTTTCCTTTAAAATCTCCACGTAATGAAGTATCGTAGGCTTCTTCCACAACTAAATTAACGGGAGTTCCGCCCTTGTGTTTAACGTTTGCTTTAGTAGTATCGAAGTGCATATTATTAGGAACGTAATCTCCCTCGCTGACCATGTTGGTGAAGAGGATATTCTCAGCAGCTCGTCCTTGATGAACGGTAACAAAAAGATCGAAACCGAACACTTCCTTCACAGCATCTTCCAATTTATAATAGGAATCACCACCGGCATAAGCCTGGGTCGCCTTGAACATCTCTCCCCACTGTTGATCAGACATGGCCGATGTGCCGGAATCGGTCAACAGGTCGATAAATATATCATCCGATTTCAGCTTAAAAACGTTGTAATCTGAATCATCTATCTTTCTTTTCCTCTCCTCCTTGGAGAGCATCTCTATGGATTCTACCATCTTGATCTTGAAAGGTTCGGGCTCCGTCATCTTCTCACATCTCACCCGAATACATATTAACTATATAGTTTTAAGGAAGGTAGAGTTGTGGAAACCGCGGGGCAAAATGTGGTTGAGGAGGAGAAAAAATTTCGCCCCGCAGTCCCTTACATTTTCTGGTGTATAACACCTGTTATTAATATTTTATCCTCTTTGAGGGGTTAAAAATACCAAATATATTTAATTACCCGTGTTTACAATATATCATCGAGATGAAAAAAGGAAAGATCGAAAGACTGAGGGAGATCGCCGAGATACTTCTCGACCACGGGTTGGTAGAATTCATAAAAGAGATGGGTCTGACCAGTTTTATTTCAAAGGGAAGATTGGAAACTTCTTTAGAAAAACAGCTCACCGAGATGTCCCAGGAAGATCTTCGGATGCTGCTAGAAGACCTAGGTCCGACTTTCATAAAACTGGGGCAGTTCCTAGCACTGAGACCCGATCTAGTCCCCATCGAATTGGCTGAGGAACTAAGAAAGCTCTACGAAGATGTCAGCCCATTCCCCGCTGAAGAATCGAGGAGGATCATCAAAGAAGAACTTGGTATGGAGTTGGATGAAATATTCGACGAATTCTATAACACACCAATCGCCTCAGCTTCTATAGGTCAAGTTCACGAGGCAAAATTGAAAGATGGGAGAGAGGTAGTTGTTAAAGTCCAGAGACCCGATATAAGAGAGAGGGTCCAAGCGGATATGGCTTTGATTGAAAGAACAGCCAAGTTGATAGAAGATCTCGTTCAAGAAAGTGAGATCTATCAACCGAAAGAAACGGTCAAAGAATTCAAAAAGATGCTGAACAAAGAGATGGATTACACCATCGAAGCCAGGAGCGCCCAACGATTCCATGAAGCCTTCGAAGACGACCCGAACGTTCTCGTCCCTAAGGTAGTATGGGAGTATGTCACAAGACGAGTTTTTGTCATGGAGAACATGGGCGGCAAGTCGATGAGGCAAGCTATAGACGGCGACCTCCCTCAAAAAAACAAAAGATTATTGGCTAAAAATTTCGCCCAGTGTATGCTGAAACAATTCTTCATCCACGGGATATTCCACGCTGACCCTTCACCTGGAAATATATTTTATAAAGATGATTGTAAGATAGTATTACTCGACTTCGGAGCAGTGGGGAGACTGTCTGAAAGAAGAAGAGAACAGCTCATAGAAATCTTTATGTCGATGGCGAAAGGTGATATAGAGGAGGTCAAGGATAATCTTATAGAGATGGGTGAGATACAGGGAGATTTCGACGAGGAAGAACTGCTGGTTGATATAGAGAACATAATCGACCTGTATAAATTGAAACCGGGGGTCCTCTTCAGGGAGGGAGCTAACGAAGAGATCATGATGATCCCCAAAAAACACAATATCACGCTCCCGGCGAACTTCCTACTCATGGAAAGAGCCCTTGTTGAAACCGAGGGGATATGCAACTCTCTCGACCCGCACTTTGATTTCTTTGAAGCATCAAAACCTGTGATCCAAGATGTGTTGAAGATGAAATACGGACCCAAAGCTATCGTCGGGAACGTTATTTCTGGTGCGAAAGATTACTACGATCTTTTCAATAAACTCCCTAATAGGGTCAATAGGATACTTGATAGGGTAGAAAAAGAAGAGCTCACTATAACCATCCAGCACGAAGGACTCGACGAACTGGAAGAGAGATTAGATTTCGTTTCAAATAGGATCAGTTATACGATCATAGCGGCTGCTTTGATAATCGGTTCTGCTTTGATAGTTCTATCAACACAACAGCCTCTTTTCGGACCGTATATCTTTCTAGTATCTGTTCTGATCGGGGTGTGGTTGTTATTAACTATAGTAAAAAGAGGGAAGATCTAAAATTTAGATTAAAGAGATATAATTAAATGGTTTTTCGAGGAGAGATCACGAACGATGCTACCTTTCCATCTCCGCGATTATCTCCTCGATGAGTTTAATCGCTTCTTTTCTTGTCCTACACATTCATATCACCACTGATTTCCCCGTCGATACAGACCAAATATTTATATTTTATGGTGCATATTTGGTATATCTGATCAAACGGTTAAATGATAAAAAATTATTTCTATTTTCGACTGTTTATCTAAAATACTAAAAAATCTCATAACGAATCCTGCACATCTTTTGCAATATCCAAACCTGATTTTATTTTACCCTTTTCAACCTTTTCTTTTGCCTCTAGTATATTTTTAAGAGGTTCTTTGAATTCCTCACCTTTTTCTTTTCTTTCCTTGATAACCCCTTTTACTTCCTTTACTATTATTAAAAATTCCTCGATATTGTTACAAACTTGAATAGCTTCTTGAGCTCTTTTCAATCCTCTGCTGTAATCTTCTTCATTCCTTGCTAGAGTTGCCTGTCTTACAAGATCTTTCACGATATCGATCTTCAATGGAAGTTTTCTTACGTTCGCCAATTTCTTTTTAGCTTCCTCGAAGGACCTCTCGAACTCATCGACGATATCTTCCTCTTCTTCACCTGTCTCGAAGATAGCACCGCAACCAGGACATTCCGAATCGTTTTCGCCGACCTCGGTCCCACATAGAGGACATTCAAAAACCATTTCACCAGAGTGCTCTTCCTCCTCGGATTCGTGCA
>JBNJFO010000086.1:0-7136 GCA_051746905.1 Thermoplasmatota archaeon | reverse complement strand
ATAGGACCTATCCACGGAGGCGATCCTGAACTCATCACCTCCAAGCAGCCAGACGTGATCTTCTGGACCTATACGGAAGCCGGAGAGGCTGATGATCTGCAGCAACAGACAGGGATCCCGGTTATAGTCTTGAATTACGGAGACCTGGATGATAACAGAGATACTTTCTACGATGCTCTTGATCTGATAGGTATAGTACTAGATAAGCAGGAACGAGCGGAAGAGGTGCAGGGATTCTTCGATGAAAAGATAGCTGATCTTCAGTATAGAACCAAAAACATACCAGAAGAAGAAAAACCGTCTTGCTACGTCGGTGGTATAGGATACAGGGGTCCGCACGGGATAGAATCCACCGAGCCGGATTATTCTCCTTTCGGTTTCGTGAACGCAAAAAATGTTGCCGGAGATATACAACAGGAACACGCCATGATCGATATCGAACAGGTGATCCAGTGGAACCCAGAGAAGATATTCGTAGATGCGGGCGGATACGATCTGATGATGGAAGATATAGATAACAGTTCAGCACTCAGTTCTTTAGATGCGGTTAGAGATGATGAGATCTATGCAGTATTGCCTTACAACTATTACACAGCTAACTTCGGAACTATACTGATCAATTCTTACTTCATAGGAAAAACACTCTACCCCGATAGTTTTCAAGATGTGGATATCGACGAAATGGCGGATGACATATACCGTTTCCTCGTTGGTGATGACGTTCACCAGGATATGGAAGAAGCTTTCGTGAGTTTGGGAAGTGTAGAAACGGATGGATGATCGATGTCAGGAACTGATTTGATATCTAAGTACGAAGAATACGTTTCTAAGAAGATACTCTTCATAACTATATCGATACTTTTACTCTTCCTCTTCACCCTGGTATCTATATCTCTGGGTTCAGCGGATATCAGCATAAAAGATATACTAGCTTCTTTCACAGGTAACGCACCGGCATGGAAATCACAGATCATATGGAATATCAGGGTGCCTAGAGTTCTTTCTGCGATATTAGCGGGGTTGGGATTGGCCGTAGCCGGCACATCCATGCAGAGCATCTTGAGGAACCCGCTGGGTTCGCCTTTCACTTTAGGGATCTCACAGGCAGCTGCCTTCGGAGCGGCTTTCGCAGTCATCGTTCTCGGAGCGGGGATGACATACAGCAGCAGTTCTGACGCTGTTATCATGAACAATCCATATATTATAACGATAACAGCTTTCGGATTCTCCCTTCTATCTACCGTGGCCATACTCATGCTTTCGAAACTGAGAGACGCTACGCCGGAGACGATGGTCTTAGCAGGTATCGCCTTGGGCTCTCTCTTCACTGCAGGTATGACCTCTTTACAGTATTTCGCCAGCGATGTAGAACTCGCATCGGTTATATTCTGGACTTTCGGGGATCTTGGGAAAGCAACCTGGCGGGATTTCTTTATCTTGGCTGCGGTGATACTCCCGACCTTGGTATTCTTCATCAAAAAGAGCTGGGATTACAATGCTTTAGATGGCGGTGATGAAACCGCGAAGAGCCTTGGTGTAGACGTTGAAAGAGTGAGGATCAAAGGTATGCTGGCGGCGTCACTCGTGACAGCACTGATCGTCTCGTTCTTCGGTATCATCGGATTCGTTGGATTGGTCGTTCCGCACATCGTTAGGAAGATCATAGGTGGAAACGAAAGGTTTTTGATACCCGCTTCTGCACTATTCGGAGGAGTGTTCCTACTGGCTTCAGATACCGCTGCCAGGACGATAATATCGCCGGTGATATTGCCGGTGGGCATCCTCACATCATTCCTCGGAGCCCCCCTCTTCCTGTACCTTCTGATAAAAGGGAGGTCGTACTGGTGAGGGTGTTAGAAGCCCAGGGTATCGATTTCGCTTACAACGGCGGTCCTTTGGTCTTGAAAGATGTGGGTTTGGAACTAAATGGGGGAGAGATAGTCGCCCTCGTGGGACCGAACGGTTCAGGAAAGAGCACCCTATTGAAGTGCTTAGCGGATTTTCATCGACCAAACAAAGGCTCAGTGAGATTGGATGGTAGGGATATAACGGATCTCAGCTTGGAGGAAAAAGCAAGGAAGGTTAGCTACGTCCCCCAGATAGAGAAGACCAGTTTCCCTTCTACGGTGTTCGATACAGTGCTGATGGGAAGGAAGCCATACATCGCTTGGAAACCGAGTAAAAAAGATATAGAGATCGTATCTGGATTGTTGGAAAAATTGGGACTGGAAAAACTGGCCATGAGGGACATCAACGAGCTCAGTGGTGGTCAAAGACAGAAAGTATTCATCGCTAGAGCATTAGCGCAGCATCCTGATGTTATGCTTTTAGACGAGCCCACAAGTGATCTCGATCTCAAGCATCAGTTGGAAGTATTGGATATCATAAAAGAACAGACTCACGAGGGTATATCGGCCTTGATCGCTATACATGATCTAAATATGGCCGTTCGTTACAGCGATAGGATAATAATGTTAAGGGAAGGTGAAGTTTTCGCCTCGGGTGGTATGGAAATTATAACACCAGAGAATATCGAAGAAGTCTATGAAGTAAAAGTGTATGTAGGAGAACATGCCGGTTGGCTGACCATCACACCGGATAAACCAGTCCGAGAGATTTAGAGATAGATATATCTATATTTAGTGGAGTGCCGAGCCGCCGTTCACGCCGATTATCTCACCGTTAACATATGAACCCATGTCGGATGCTAAGAAAAGAGCTGCGTCTGCTATATCTTCTGGCTGGCCGATCCTTTTTATAGGTATTTTTTCCGCTCTTTTCTTTCTTTTTTCCTCCGAATAACTGCCGATGATATCTGTGTCTATAGTACCAGGTGCGATGGCGTTGACGGTTATACCTTCGGGCCCGAGCTCAAGAGCTAGAGCTCTCGTTAGACCGATCATTGCAGCCTTACTTGTAACGTAGGCGGTTCCGTGAGTAGAACCCCTGAAGGCCAGTTGGGAGGAGAGGTTGATCATCCTACCTGCTTCAGACTTTTTCAAGTGCTCTAGGGCGAATTTACTCAGCATGAACGCTCCTCGAACGTTCACATCCATAGTACGGTCGTAATCTTCTATGTCAGACGATTCGATATCTTTTCTGATATACACCCCGGCGTTATTGACCAGGATATCGAGCCCAGAGAATTTCTCTACGAAGTCCTGGATGGTCGTCTCTGCATCTTCTTCTTTGCTTACATCCCCTTTCAGCAGTATCCCCTCAGAAACTTTGTTGACTTCCTCAAGTATCTTATTCGCTTTTTCATCGGTCTGGTGATAGTTGACACCGACCACAGCCCCTTCTTCAGCGAACTTCTTCGCGATACCTTTACCTATACCTCTGGAGGCCCCTGTTATTATGGCTTTTTTACCCTCTAATAGTTTATTCATGATTGAATAAATAAAGTAGAAAGTTAATAGGATTTTGGTAGGATTTAGCATCCTAAAGGCTGGAAAAAGTCCTAAAATATATATACTATAACCTTTGTACAAATATGCAATAGCACGGAAGTAACAAAATCACGATAATCACCCTCCCTCCCTTTTTTTCACGGTGATAGGGTTTATTACATGACAATAACCTCCCCCCTTCCCTTCCCTTTATTTTCGGAAAAATTTATTAGAGAAGTAGGGTAAGGTTTATAACCAAAACAGTGTTTTTAGAAGAAAAGGTGTGATACGATGCAACCAGGACAAATGGGATACGATCGGGGCATAACTGTCTTTTCGCCCGACGGTAGATTATTTCAAGTTGAGTACGCTCGTGAAGCGGTTAAGAGAGGTACTACGACTGTTGGGATCAAAGTCGAAGACGGTGTAGCTCTGGTTGTCGATAAAAGGATTAACAATGGATTAGTTGAATCTGATTCGATTGAAAAGATATTTCAGATTGACGAAAAGATAGGGTTGGCAACCTCCGGGCTTGTAGCGGACGCCCGTGTATTGGTTGACCATGCGAGAGTGATGGCCCAGGTGAACAGGGTTTCTTATAATGAAAGGATAGACATACCAACACTTGTCAAGAGGATCTGTGATTACAAACAGACTTATACACAATATGGTGGCGTTAGACCTTTCGGTACAGCACTTTTGATAGCCGGTATGGATGAAACCGGACCACATCTGTTCGAAACAGACCCGAGTGGTGCTTTCCAAGGATTGAAGGCCGCCAGCATAGGTATGGACCGAGATGAAGTCCAGGAAGTATTCTACGATGAATACAATGAGGACATGTCTCTAGAAGATGGTATAAAACTGGCAGTATCTGGACTTTCCAGAGCCAGTGAAGAAGGCGTAGATCCTGAATCCCTAGAGATAGCAACTATCACTGAAGAGGATGGATTCACGAAATTGAAAAGAGAGAAGATAAAAGAATTCGCAGAGGATGCAGAATAAGATAGTATGGTGAATTTTCTTGGGTAAGAAAGATTATCAAAAGGAACACACGGAAACGATCCTGGACGAATACGTTATAGCCAGGATGAGATCTCACGGCGAGGATTTCGAGATCCTGATAGAGCCTGATGCAGTGGAGAAATTTAGAGGTGGTAAAGAGGTAGATATTTTGGAGAACATGCCCACCGAGAAGGTTTTTTCAGATGCAAAAAAGGGCAAGGAGGCCCCCCACGACCTATTGGAGGAAGTGTTTGGGACCGAAGAGATCATCGAGATCGCTGAACAGATCCTGGAAAATGGGGATGTCCAGATAACCACCGAACAGAGAAAAGAAAGACAGGAGAACAAGAGGAAAGAGATAATCAACAGGATAGTGAGGAATTCTTACAACCCCCAGATGAACGCACCTCACCCCCCTCAGAGAGTGGAGAACGCATTGAAAGAAGCTCAGGTCCATGTAGACGCTTTCAAACCGGTCAGTCTTCAGATGGACGAGATCGTCGACCAGATACGTGAACTCATACCTATAAGTTTCAAGAAACTCAAGTTCGCAGTGACTCTAAGGGGTGACCTTTACGGAAAAGTATACGGTATTCTCAAGGAGTACGGGACTATAGATGATGAGCAGTGGCTGGACGATGGAAGATGGCAGGGCATCGTAAAGATATCTGCCGGATTGAGGGACGAATTCTTCGAAAATTTGAACAATAAGACCCAAGGAGAAGCCGAGATAGAGTTATTGGAGGAAAAATAAAGAATTAATATCAGATAGAAGTAATTTTTATAAATAAGATTTATATATAAGTTAATGTAAGGTGTAGAATATGAGTGAAGACGAAAAGAAGATTAAGAGAGAACTCCTTTTACCCGGAGATATTATTGATGAAGAGGATGTTAAACCGGGAAGAGGGACCTTTAGAAGAAAAGGTAAGATTTATGCGGCGAAGTTAGGTGTCAAAACACTTCGTTCGGGTTATGTGAATGTTGCGGCTCAGAGCGGGAGATATGATCCCAAGGGCGGTGACAAGGTCATAGGAACTATCACAGATGTGAATTCATCTATTTGGATGGTCGATCTGAACGCGCCTTTCCCTGCGGTACTGCATGTGAACGACGTGCCATGGAGAGTCGAATTCGGAGACACTATCAGTTATATCGATGTTGGTGATGCAGTTCTTGTTAAAGTTTCAAATGTGGACGAACTCAAGAAGATCCAAGTGACCATGGACGAAGAAGGTCTCAGAAAATTGAACACGGGCCAGATCATAGAGATAGCACCATCACAGGTTCCCAGAGTCATAGGAAGAAAGGGTTCCATGATATCGATGTTGAAGAGATACACGGGATGTAGGATATTCGTGGGACAGAACGGACGTATTTGGATAGATGGCGACCTGGAAGGACAGTACACAGCGGTACAAGCGATAAAGATGATAGAGGAACATGCACAGGTACACGGTTTGACGGAAGCAGTAAAGAATTTCCTGAAGGAAGAAACAGGATTGGACCTTGAAGAAGACGAAGAGAAAGAGAAAGAAGAATGATTTATTGGAGGTAATATTATGGGTAGTAATAAAGATATTAAGTTGATTGATGAAGATGGAAAGAGAATGGACGGAAGAGATTTTGATGAATTGAGACCTATCAGTATAGAAGCGGGTGTGCTGAAGAGAGCTGATGGATCCGCTTATTTAGAATGGGGCAAGAACAAGGTTATGGCCGCGGTTTACGGTCCTAGAGAGATGCATCCGAGACATGCACAAGACCCATCGAAGGCGGTTATAAAGGCACGATACAACATGGCCGCTTTTTCAGTCCCAGATAGGAAAAGGCCAGGACCGGATAGAAGGTCAATAGAGATCAGCAAACTCATGTCTGAGGCACTGACCAAGGTAATATTCGTGGAACAGTTCCCGAGGTCTTCTATAGATGTTTTCGTAGAAGTCCTTGAAGCTAGTGCAGGAACCAGATGTGCTGGATTGACAGTTGCATCCGTAGCTCTTGCTGACGCGGGCATACCGATGGAAGATATGGTGACGGCCTGCGCAGCTGGTAAGATAGAAGACAAGATAGTTTTGGATCTCGGCAAGAACGAGGATAACTATGGGCAGGCAGACGTTCCAATGGCGATATCCCCGAGGACTGGAGAACTCACGCTACTTCAGATGGATGGTAACCTCACCACAGAAGAGTACGAGGAGGCGATGGATATGTCCATAGAAGCATGTCACGAGATATACGAGATACAGAAGGAAGCACTCAGGAGAAGATACTCAACCACGACCGAGGATTTCGAAGAGATCCCCGAACAAGAAGAAGTTCACCAGGAGGCGGAATAAGATGAAAGAAACGATTTCCAAGATAACTAAAGATTACCTTTACAGGTTGGTCAAAGACGGTAAAAGGATAGATGGAAGAGATATGCTGGAGCACAGAGAATTAAAGATAGAAACAGATCTTATAGGTCCGGCAGAAGGATCGGCCAGAGTTAAGTTAGGAGATACCGATGTTATCGTTGGTATCAAGATGGACACTGGAGAACCGTTCCCGGATACTCCCGACAAAGGGGTTATAATCTCTTCCGCTGAGTTGATCCCCATGGCATCACCACAGTATGAATCCGGTCCACCCGGCGAGGATGCTACAGAGTTAGCTAGAGTAGTAGATAGGGGTATCAGAGAAGCAGATGTCCTCGATATGACTGAACTGTGCATCGAAGAAGGCGAAAAAGTATGGCTTGCT
>JBNJFO010000085.1:0-7153 GCA_051746905.1 Thermoplasmatota archaeon | reverse complement strand
AGGATAGGAGAGATACCGGAGGACGAGGACATCCACATATTCTGCGGCAGTGGACTCCGCTCGATGATCGCCGCCAGCATACTGAAGGGAGAAGGCTGGGAGGATGTCACAGTGGTTCTAGGGGGACTCTCCGGGTGGACTTCTACCACGTGTTCTGTTGATTAGTTATCTAGGCTCATCGATGTCTGAATTTATACCATGCTAGCAAGAACGTCGGCAGTACGAATACAGCCGCTAAAAAGGCGAAGAATATACTGATAGCACTCACCTTTCCAAATTGGGCTAGCGGCGGTATTATAGCTAGAGATAATATCCCGAACCCTACAACAGTGGTGGTAGCTGAACCGAATAAAGCGCTGCCGGTGTGACTGGTCGAAACACACAAGGCACATTCTGGTTTTTCCATCTTTTTCGAATCTTCGATAAATCGTTGTGTTAAATGGATGCTGTAATCGATACCCAATCCAACGGTTATAGCCGCGATGGTCACAGTAACTGGATTCAGAGGTATATTTATGAAATACATCGTTCCGAAAGTCCAGCTTATCACGAAAACCAAGGGTAAGATGGTAACGAACCCTAAAAGGATACCTTGTTTCATGTATAGATATAACATGGATAGTATAGCAAGGGCGATCAGGAAGGTTATCAGAAGGGTCTGGACTTGGCCATCATTTATGGATTTGAATGTAGAATAACTGACGATCGGTCCCCCGGTCACGAGAACCCTTTCAAGACCTTCTGACTTCAAAGGTTCAGAAGCCTCCTGCATGTCGTCCCGAAGTTCTTCGACATTACCCTGGTCTTCAGTATCCACCGGGATCCTGATAAGAAGACCTTGGAATTCTCCGTCTTCCTTGTTCAACACCTTGTTAACATCTTCTCCGTGTTCCATCATAGCGTTGTATATGGCAGAGACGTTCTGGCTTGTTATATCCTCATCTATATTACCATCTCTGTCTTTATCGATATTTTCAAACCATGTAGCCTGGAAGGATGGATTATAGCTTGGTGAATTCTCGTTGATCATCGAATAAGCCAATTCTATAGGTGATTCTGGTTCTCTAGCTTCAACAGCAAGATCGCTTTTCATCGCTTCTGATTGAACACCTTCTATTTCTCTGAAAACATCTGGTTGAGTTATATCGCCTTCAACGAGTATGTACACCGTTTCTTCGCTGAAATTGAAATCTTCTATCACCATGTTGAAAGTATCGGTGATCTCCAGGTCATCTGGTAAGAAATCCCTGAAGTCGTACCTGGCCTCGAGCTGTGCCCCGCCGTAGATACTAGCAGATGTGATCAATAGTATCACTATGACAACCTTCCAAGGCATCCTAGCTGCGATAGCTCCTAAACCTAGACCATTGTTGGGGCAATTTCCACCCCCCTCCCCACAGAACTCCTCTGGCTCACCTATCATGCCCCAGATCTTTTTTCCGATGGTTTTCCTTTTATTATCATTTCTCTTCTTTCTCTTTTTAACAATCTGTTTCCCTTTCTTCCTTCTCCTGCGATCGATAAGTGTTTTTGCAGCTGGGAAAAATGTGAGCATGAGCACGAAAGCACTTATTATCCCTACTGAGCAGAGTATCCCGAAATCTCTTATCGCGGAGATGTTGGATATGATGTTGCTCATGAAGCCAACTACGGTAGTTACGGTAGTGAGGAGGATAGCGAGTCCGACGGTAGCTCCGGTCTTAGTGATCGCTTCACCTATCTCCTTACCTTCGTGGATCTCTTCTCTATACCGTGATGTGTAATGTATCCCGTAATCTATACCAAGGCCGATGATCAGAACTGGGGCCGTGGTCATCATGGGATTACCGAGATTAAGACCTAAAAGAACACCTATACCGTACACCCACACGATTGCCATGATTAGTGCTGTGAGATTTAAAACGGTGTCTGTGATGTTCCTGTACATGATGGCTAGGATCACTATCACGAAGATGAATGCTATAGGCATGAGCAGTGCTATGTTCCTACCCGAAGCTTCGCTTATCTTGTCGTTGACCAGAGCGTCTCCAATTACTCGCAGCTCAGTCTCTTCTCCTTCAGTTTCTTCAGCCAATTTCTTGATCTCTTTCTCGACATCTAGTGCTTCATCTTCTAGCAGGTCGTTCCTAACTGCTATACTCATCAGAGATTTAGTAGCTGTCTGGCTTTCTATATCATAATCATTTGACAGCAGGAAAGATACAACATCCTCTAAGGGTAGAGCTGCTGAGATGATAGGGTCGCTGTAGAAGAAGTCTAGTTCTTTTGGCTCGTAGGGATGAAAATCCAAATTTATGGGGTGGGGGACAGTATCCAGATTTAATGTTAGCTCTCCGCCTTCAAGTACTGTGATCTTCTCATCAGCGGAAAGAGAGAAAGTCTCGACCATCAACTCTTTCTGGATACCTTGATTTTCTTCTAAGAACCCTTCACTACTTGAAAACTCACCCATCAATTCCAATGTTTTGTTTACAAACTTTGCCTGTGCTATAAGACCAGCAGGTGATGAAACTCCAGATGGAGTTCTTGAGCTTCCTTCGAGTGAGTTAGAGATAATTTCAGACTCTATTATTTTCTCTTCAAGCTGGAGCTGGGTGATCAGCGTCGTTCTTTCTAGGACGTTAACTTCGGACACGGTGACTACCGTTACTTGATTCTGCTCTTCACCGTATTCCTCGTTTATCATGCTGTTGGCTTTTGCTACTTCAGTATCTGGTTGGAAATCATTTTCCCCCGAGTCCATCTGCATCTGGGAGGCAAAAAACGATAAGAACAGAGTGATAATTATCAATATGGCTATGAATGTCTTCGGTCGTTCAGCGACTTTCTTTTCATACCTACCTATAGTATTCATGATGATCACCTAGATGTTTTTCATAAATCGATGAGATATATAAAACTAACAGATATTTACGAGGTGAGATCATATCTTTTCTATCTCCTCGACGTAAGCCTCCGCATCGAACTTCCTCTTCAATCCATTGGCGTTCATGTATCTGACTTTACCGAAGATTTCTCTCTCCTTCCACGCTCTGTCGTGTTTACCGAAACACCATGCGACACCGGTGAAAGCGTTAGCATCCCTGCCGTCCAATTCGTACTTATTGTTCAATTCGATGGCTTTTTGAAATGCATCTTCTGGAGTCTTAGACCACTCTAAGATCTTCTTCCCCCAGTACATCCTCATATAGCCGTGCATCTTGCCTGTTTTGACCATCTCTTTCTGCGCAGCATTCCAGTATGGATCATGGGTTTCTGCCTTTTCGAATTCCTTCATGCTGTAGACGTATTCTCTCTCGTCTTTTTCGTGCTCTTTTAGAGTCTTCATGGCCCAATCCGGTAAACCCTCCAGAGAATCGTAGTTATCGTTGTAGAAAATATAATTCATGCTAAGCTCTCTACGAATAAGTAGTTCTTCAAGGTAATCCTCACCACCATCACTCCCCGACCTGATAACCTCATCAGCGATGTAAACAGGGGATATCTGACCGAAGTGTAGATAGGGACTCATTTTGGATAGGTTATCAGCGCTCGGGTCGTTGCTGAGTTCTGGATAATCGTCGAGTTTGTTCTTTATGAAATCTTTTAACAGTGATTTGGCTGCACTCGTCCCACCCTTGAAGCTGTCCACCGGTTTTACGTCACCCTGCAGGTTCAGTTTTTTCATGCACTGGTCTATGTCCGAAATATCCAACCCCTCGAAATCCAGGTCAAGCGACCCTTTTTTTGGTGTTCTCTCGTCGATAATATTATGGAATTCATCTTTCTGGCCGTTTATCTTCGGCCTGATCGTACGGGCAGCGTACTCTTCTTTATCGCTGGTGGTTTCCACGGGAACAACTACATTGCTTTCGATCTGGTAGAACGGGATATCTACATTTTTAACGATGTTCTCTCTCCAACTTCTCTGCAGTTTTAGGTAGTCCCTGTCGGTCACCAGTAAAGAAGCTTCATCACTGATATTTGGTACTATATCTTCTGGAGCACCGTTCTTCACAACAAAACGGATATCTCTTTCTTTCAAACTTTCGTAGACTTCTTTCAATCCTTCCAGCATGAATTTATAGTGTCGTTTGTTCGCATCTGGAAAGTCGTCTATAAGGCAGAACAGAACGACAAGCGGCTGATCTTCCTCATCAGCTTTCTCGATGGCGAATTCCAACGCATGGTTCTGTTCGGTTCTCTGGGAAGCCTGCATCCAGTACAGTACAAGATCCCCACTCCTCCCTTCCGCTTCGTTCAGCTTTTTCACTTGCTCCTCCCTTATCATGGAGAATAGATATGCATAATGTATTTTCAATCTTTTGTTATTATCGTATTTGTTCTTTCAATCACAAACAAAATATACCCTGTTAACCATTGTGTTCTGTTACTTACGGAGAGAATTAACATGTCTAAGGAAGAGGGTTTGAGGTCGATACACGTAGATGAGGATTTATACCACATGATAGAAGGGAGAAGGTTGATCTGTTTGGTCGACGGTGAACATTATCCTCCGGTGACCAAGTGGACGATAAAAGAATTAATAGATATGGGAGCGGATGTCGAAGCGCTGATATTTTTAGGCGGCACCGAGAAAGTGGAGAACGCTGTAGATGAGTTGGGTGGTGTAGGAGACTATGAAGTGATAGCACCAGGAAGGAAAAGGATCCCGTTGAAGGATATATCCGAAGCTATCGAACGTATATCTCCAGATATCGTCCTCGACCTCTCAGATGAACCTATATTGGATTATGGGAAGAGGTTCTCGATAGCTTCAGTTGTGTTGAGCAAAGGGGCAAAGTACATGGGATCTGATTTTGTCTTCACCCCACCTAGCGCTGAGAAGATATTGAAAAAGCCGAACATCGGGATAATCGGCACCGGAAAAAGGGTGGGCAAGACCGCAGTCGGCGTCACAGTAGCTAGACTGCTAAAGAAGGCAAACTTCGACCCAGTTGTTGTCTGCATGGGCCGAGGAGGTCCTCCTGAACCGGATCACGTAGATGCCAGTAACATGGAACTCAACGCTGATACGCTCATCAAGGTAGCTGAAGAAGGTGGTCATGCCGCGTCGGATTACTGGGAAGATGCGCTTCTTGGTCAGGTGCCAACCGTCGGCTGTAGAAGATGCGGCGGAGGCATGGCTGGCAATCCGTTCTCTTCAAATGTTCTGAAGGGCGCATCACTGACCAACGAACTCCCACAAAGATTCGTTGTTATGGAGGGCTCTGGATCAACATTCCCACCGGTAAAAACTAACAGAAAGATAGTCATAGTCGGAGCCGGCCAACCCATCAGGAATATCACCGATTACATGGGTGAATACAGACTGCTGATATCCGATCTAGCCATCGTCACCATGTGCGAAGGACCGATAGCCGATGAGAAGAAAGTAAAGAAGATCGAGGAAGGTATCGAGAAGATAAACCCTGATATCGATATCGCACTTACCATATTCAGGCCGGAACCGCTGGGAGATATAAGAGGTAAAAAGATCTTCCTAGCTACCACCGCCAAGGGCAAGATAGTGGAGAAGATATCTGAATATCTGGAGAGCGAACACGGATGTGAAGTTATCGGTTTTTCTAATAACCTATCTAACAGACCTGCTCTTAGAAAAGACTTGAAGGAAAATTTAAAAGAAGCGGATACCTTGTTAACAGAGATAAAAGCGGCCTCGATAGACGTTGCGGCTATAACAGCCAAGAAGAACGATGCAGAGGTAGTTTTCATGCATAACAAGCCCATACTGGTCGGAGGTAATGTTTCCTCGTTGGAACGCTCGATACAAGATATATGTGAAGAAGCAAAAGAAGATAGGTGATAAGTTGAAATATGTCATAAAAGATGGGAAGAAGTTTCCGTTTTCGAAGGGGATACTGGCTAGATCCATATCTAGTTCTGGTATAACTACTGAAGAGGCCTACGAGATCGTCAGGAAGATCAGGTCGGAGTTGGAAGACAAAGGCATCCAAGAATTAGAGTCCTCGGAGTTGAAAGAGTACGTATCAAGAGAGATGAAGGAACGTGGTTATGATATGGAAGAACGGTACTACCGCGTTCGGAGGAAGATCAAATACCTAGATAAACCGCTCTTCATCTTGATAGGTGGTGGACCAGGTGTGGGCAAATCCACTTTATCTGCGGAGATCGGTCATCGTTTGGGTATAAGAAGGGTCATCGGCTCCGACACTGTCAGGGAGATAATGAGATCCATAATATCCCCAGAATTGATCCCGACTTTACATGAATCTACCTTTAGAGCATGCGATGCTCTCAGAACGCCGTATGTTGATAATAAACTCATATACGCCTTCGAGCAGCAGGTGAGTTTGGTGAGCCAGGGCATGATCTCGGTGATGAAAAGAGGTAAAAAGGAGGGCCTGAATATAGTTCTCAATGGTGTCCATATCGTACCCGGTTTCATAGAGAAAAATATAGATGAATCCGAGTGCCACGTTTTTCAATATATCTTGGATGTACCCGATGTCAGTCAACACAAACAGCATTTCTATTCGAGGGAAGAGGGCAGTAAGAGGGACCCAGAGCGGTATATCGAGATGATGGAGAGGATCAGGGATATCCAAGATTATGTGCTCGATATGGCAGATAGATATGATGTTGATATAGTGAAGAACAAAAGATACGAAGATACTCTAAGGATCATCTTGGATGACATCATAGATAGATTGGAAAAGGAGATGGAGATATGAACCAGGAATTGCCGGATCTTTACGAGTCGGACCTCCCGATAAAAGAATTCGTTACGAAGCGGTTGATAGGTATAGATTTAGAAAGTACGGTACAGGAAGCAGCCAAGAAGATGGTGGAATTGAATATAAGCTCTCTAGCGGTTCTCGAGGGTGATGAGATAGTAGGATTCTTCACCGACGGTGATATAAAACGAAAAGTAGTAGCCGAGGGACTATCACCAGAGATCCCTGTGAAAGATATCATGGAAACTGACCTTATAACCGCTGACATAGGTACATCTGTAGGAGATGTTTTCGAGATAATGTCGAATAAAGATATAAAGCATATATTGGTGACAGAGGGAAAACAGATAGTGGGCATATTGACTTTCAGCGACCTGATCGATCTGGACCGGCGCTCTTTGGACACCTTTATATCGAGGGAATGAAATGAAGATATGCCATATATCCGATACCCA
>JBNJFO010000084.1:0-7160 GCA_051746905.1 Thermoplasmatota archaeon | reverse complement strand
GGGAGAGCCCATCGAGATACGCTACCCCCTTATCGCCCTCACCAAAGCTGAGATAATCAAGAAGGCTCAAGATCTCGGTGTCCCCCTGAAGTACACCTGGAGCTGCTACAAGGGCGGGAAAAAAGCCTGCAGAACCTGCGACTCGTGTAAACTCAGGTTGAAAGGATTTCGAGAAGCGGGTCTAGAAGATCCTATAAAATATGAAAGTGAAGACTGACCTCACCGATCTTTCCTTCTGAAGATGACCGCTGCTGCTGTAGTTACCACAACGACAGTGAAGAACGGTAAACCAGGAGATGAACTATCTTCCGTGATATTGTAATCCACTAATTCATCTTTACCGATGACTTTACCCTTACTTATATACACTTTTTTAACGATATTTTCAACTTCTGGAGAATAATATGTTTCGACGAAACTAGTGTTTGAGTTCTGGTCGGTCCTGTTTATCTTGTAGGCCAATATATCACCTGCTGGAACCCTGACCATCTCTTCTCCTTTACATTCGTATGTCAGATTTATTTCAGCTGTGGGATTTCCGGTCGTATTTTCATACTGCTTCAGGTGGACGTCCCATGTTTTACCTGCTTCCAATGGAAAATTTATCCTGGACCACAGTGGTTTATAAAAGAGCTTTTGACCATCAGATTTGATGTAAACAGCCTCTCTCAAGTCGCTCTTCTTGAAATAATGTTTCTCGATGCTCCCGTCATTCTGGTATTCATAAACTGTCTCGTAACATCTGTGCTCTACGTTATCCATGTCCAGATTAACATTCTCAGAAGTAACGTTAACATAGTAATGATCAGTACCACTTTTATTTCCTGTAATCTGTTCTCTTCGATACCTCCAGCTATCCCCTACATCCCATTTTGGTAACCCCGCGGTATCGTCTGAAGCCTGAGCTGTAGATATAGAAAAGGCGGAAACTAACGGAAATAATAACATCAAAAATAAGATGAGCGTAGATACTCGATCGAACGTAATAAAAGCCACCATACCCGATTTTTCAGGATGTAACATATTATCAATCCTTTGAGCCATCCACGAACATATATATTTTTTCACTGCTCGATCATCGACCAGATTCACAGATCCCTTCTATCGAAATAGAGCATAGCTATCAGGAGCGGGACTACGATCCATATCAATAATATAACTACCAACAGAGGAAGATTTATCAATCCTGGCAGGTTAGAAACTGAATCGGTCAAAAGAGATGCTCCCGTGCCGAATGCGCCATTGGGGTTTATCAGAGTAGCGTATCGATACCAATCGGGGTAGAATATCTCACCTATCTCCGTAGGAAACTCCCAACCACTCACGAGTAGGACCGCCAGTAAGAGTATATCATAGATTATGTTGAAGAATACCCATACCATTATACCTGCGGCCAAACCGCGCGAAGTCTTTTTAACAAAAGAGGAGGCCATCACCGAAATCGAAAGGTAAGTCATGCTGAATAGCACCGATAGGAAGATGAACTGTACGTACATACCCAAGTCCTCGAATCCGGAGGTTATGCCTATCACTATGCCACCGATACCCAGACCACCGATTATAGATGCTGCCAGGACAGATGATAATCCGATGAATTTACCCAAAACTACATCTTTCCTGCTCAATTCCGAACTGAGTATCAGGGCTATCGAATTGGTTTCTACCTCACTGACCAGTGTTTTATAACCCATTATGATCGCTACGATCGATATCAATAAAACCACTATGGAAGCACTGAAATTGATAGTGAACCTGTATCCCTTGATACCGGCTTCCTGTCTGCTTTGATAACCTCCGTAAGCAGATATCAGCAGTATAAGAGCTACGAACAATATACCTAAGATGAGGACCCATTTGCTCCTTACATTATCCATGAACTCCTTTTTTGAAAGAGCCAAGATCGAACCGGTCCTTGAATCAGACATCAGTTACCACCTCCAGCGTATTTCATGAAGATGTCCTCGAGATTACCTTCTTCGGTTGAGAAATTGGTTATCTCCACTCCCTGGTCTTCGATCAGTCTCATTATCGCTCTTTTATCGTCGCTCTCGCATATGACCGTAAGCCACTCACCTTTTTGAGAGATATTGTTGACTCGATCATCTTTTCTCAGCACTTCTAGAACACTATCCATATCGCCGGATATCTGTATGTGGAGTTTAGAAGGGATACTGAGGTCTTCCCTTAATTTTTGAACCGAATCTATAGCTTGAAGGACTCCACCAGAGATTATACCTACCCTGTCCGCCACCTCTTGAACGTTGGGAAGGATGTGAGATGAAAAGAATACGGTCCCTCCCTTGCTCGTGTAATCTCTGACGATATCTTTGACCATGGAAGTCCCACGTGGATCAAGACCTGTGGTCGGTTCGTCGAATATGAGTAGGGGCGGTGAACCGAGTAAAGCTTGGGCGATGGCCAACCTCTGGACCATGCCTTTAGAGTATCCCCCTACCTTTCTATCTGCTGCATCTAAAAGGTTGACTTTCTCCAGTAAAGGGTCTATCTCGCTATCCGATGCGTGTTTCACTTCTGCAAAAAATTTCAAAGTCTCCCTTCCAGTCAGATTTTCATACAGTTCAATATTCTCCGGGAGATAACCGATACCGATGGTGGCTTCTCTCCTCCTGTTCTTCAGGTCTTTTCCATTGACGCGTATCTCACCGGAAGTGGGCTTTATCAATCCCATGATGGTCTTGATGGTCGTCGTCTTACCCGCCCCGTTAGGGCCCAGAAAACCGAATACCTCACCCTTATTGACTTGTATATCTAGAGAATTGACGGCGACTATACCATCATACTCTTTCGTCAATCCTCTTATGTCGATAACTGCTCCCATCTATATCATCTAAGGTAACAAATAAACTGATACTAATAATTATTGATTTGTATTTAATTCAGATCCCTACATACCTCATCCGATCTGTGGACCCAGGATTCCATCCCTATGTTTTTGAAAAGCTCTGACGCCTCGCTGAGACTTACTAACGCTTTTTCTATTTCATCCATGGATTTGAGAAGAAGACCGTATTCGTATTTGGTCTTCGCGAGCTCTCTTTTCTCGCCTCTCTCCTGGAAAATTTCTATGGATCTTTCGAAATGCTCCAACGCTTTCTGTACCTCTCCCATCTCCCTGTAAACCATACCCATCAACTTGTAAGATATGCCTTCTTGAATACTGGCATCGATGTCTTTGGAGACTTCTAACGCTTTCTCCGCGTATTTCAATGCGGCCTCAATATCGTTATTTTTAAGGGATAAATTGGTCAGTGTCGAGTAGTTATTCACGCTCAAACTTCTGTTGCCTATCTTTTCACATATGTCCATAGACTTCATAGTGTGATCGTATGCTTCTTCCAGTTCTCCTTTATCCAGGTACACTTCACCGATGTTATTTAGGGCTATAGCTGTGCTGTATTGATCGTTCTTCTCATCCCAGATCCTGAAGCAAGTCTCGTATTTCTCCAGGGCTTCGTCTATCTCGCCTCGATCGTGGTGAACTTGGCCGATATTGTTCAATGCATCCACACATGTTTCCTCCCCACCCAACCTGTTAGATATCTTATAACTTGTCTGGTAGTGCTCCATGGCCTTCTCAGATTCTCCTTTGTCCATGTATAGAGCCCCGATATTATTGTGAGCAAGAGCTATGCCGTATTTGTCACCCACCTTCCTCTCTATATCTATCACCTTGAAGTAGAACTCTTCTGCCTTATCTAGATCGCCCAGATCGTGATATATTATTGCGATGTTGTTCAGTGTATCCGACAGATCCCTGATATCCCCGACCTCTTCTCTAACTTCTTTCGCTTTCTTCAAGTAATCGAGACCTTTTTTGAATTCTCCCGTGTACCAGTGTACGGTTCCGATACGATGATAGGTCTGCCCTAGTTCTTTTTTATCTCCGATCTCTTTCACGCTATCTAATACCTCGAATAGTATCTCGTGAGCCTTATCGTACTTGGAATCCTTAAGCTCTAAGTAGCCCAAAGAGCTCTTCAATCTTACACCCTCGATACAGTTCTTATCATCTAACTCGTCAAGGCCCTTTTCTATGAACTCTCGGGCCTTATCGAATCTTTCTCGATTATAGTAAACATCCGAGATCCTTCTGAAGAGATCCGCTCTCTTTTTTGGGTCATCTTCGATTTCTAGTATCTTTTCGTATTCTTCGATAGACCTGTCATATTCGCCTATGATGAAATATAACTCTCCCAACTTACTGCTTACCGCTATTATCTTTTCATCATCTTCAAGAAGTTCTAAAGCCTCGTTGTAGAAGGAGATAGCTTCCATATTATTGAAATTATCTTTGGATTTATCTCCAGCTCGTAATAGGTATTCCAGTGCTTTTTCATCCTTCGCTTTGTAATATTGATAAGCTAGTACCTCGAGGATCTCATCTTTACATTCGGAATACAATTCCTCGTAGCTCTCAGCCACCAATCTGTGGTATTCTTCTTTCAACTCGTCGTTTATCCGTTCGTAGAGAACATCCCTTATCTTGGGGTGGTCGAATCGATATTTACCTTCAACAGAATGGATGAGGTTGTGAGATTTCTCCAGACTGTTCAGATTCTTCAGGAGGATTATCCTGTTCATCTGTAGGGTTTCCTGGATCACCTTGCTCTCGAACTCCTCTCCCACCACGCTGGCACATTCCAAGATATCATATTGACCTTCTAGAAGCCTGTTCAAACGTCTGAGAACAACATCGTATATCCTTGAAGGTATATGGATATCCTGTAGAGCTTTCTCGGAAGTCCATACCTCATCGACCTTCTCGATAACTCCTTCCTCTATGAGCATCTGGATTATATCTATAACATAGAATGGATTACCGCCGGATTCTTTGTGTATCTTCGAAAGAAGTCCTTCGGATATATCCATGGACCCAAGGTACGAGTTGATTATATCGATGGTCGATTCTTCCGTTAGTCTATCTATCTCTATCTTCTTGAAAAGCTCCTCCCTGCTCATGTTCTGGATGACTTTTTTCAGCGGATGGGTCTCTTCAGTTTCGACATCCAAGAGGTCCTCAGGTCTGTAAGCTCCGATTATGAGGACGCGATCATCTTTAGTGTTCCTAGCTAGATAGTGAAGTAAAGATAGAGTCGAAGAGTCCGCCCACTGAAGGTCATCTATGAAAAACACTATGGGTTGTTCCTTTGAAAGCCGCTGGATTCCGTAGAGTGCATTGTCGAACAGGTTCTCCTGCTTCAATTTTGGATCCTCTACGAGATCTACACCATCGTACTTGCCGGATTCTACGAACCAAGATATCAGTGGTTCGATCTCTTCAGTCGTTCTGATATTACCGTCCCATATGTCGAATCTGTCACCTAACTTTTGAAAGGTATTTTCTATATCTTTGACAAGGAATTCATTTTCTTCACCCTGGATCACCATGGCTAGTGATAGTTTACCGTGGCTCTGTAACAGGATATTGTAGTCTTTGTAAGTTATCCCGCTCAGACCACCGTGACTCTTCTGTTTCATCAAAGAGAGGGAATCTTTTACGAAGTTCCCCACGGCTCCCAGCATCGAGGTGAAGATGTCTGGATCCAAGGCTGTATCTTGATCCCGTTCAGATTTAGCTAAAAGTAGGCCGGATTCGTTCATCAAATACGTGGATATCACCTTAGGATTAGATGTCTGAGATATCAGGTGATAGATATCCGATCTTCTGAAAGCTTCTTTGACCGGCATCAAGGGTGTCTTGGATTCTGCGAGACACCTAGCTCTTAATACCATCGCATCATCATTTTTTTCCACATCGGAGATGAACTCTTCGATGAGCCTAGTTTTTCCTATACCCGCCTCTCCAGAGATCAACAATGTTCTTTCTTGACTGGAAGATGTTACTTTGAAATGCTCTTTTATGAGCTCAAGTTCATCTTTTCGACCCACGAATTCGGACCTGTTCTCACCATCTTCCATCTTATAGACCAATTGTTATTCCACCTTATCTTTGACTTTCATCCGATGTTACTTATCTTCTTCTTGACTCTTTCCACTCCGTCCGAAGAACCCATAGATTCGTATATCTCTAAAGACTCTTGGTAATCCTCTTTCGCACCGGCGATATCGTCCATCTCTAGATTGATGTCCCCTCTACACACGAGAGCGTCTGCAGTTCTCCTGGGTTCTTTCAACTTTTTCCTCAGATCCAAGCTCTTGTTGATATGCTCCAATGCACTATCGTAGTCTCCTTTCTGTAGATCTATAACTGCATCGAGCATCTCGACCCCGGACAGTCCCCTTTCATTGTCCAATTCTTTCTGGTATATCTCCCTGGAATCCTGTGAACAGGAGTTAGCTTTATCGAATTCCCCGAGATAGGCGTATATCTCTCCCAGGTTGAACGATACCCAGCCGACCATGTGTGTGTAATTTAATTTGACCGCCAGGTCTATCGCTTCCTTGTAATTCTCGGCGGCTTTCTTCAAGTATTCTTTTACTTTTTCATCCTCGTCCTTCAACTTACTATCTTCAGCCATCTTGTGGTAAGCAACACCTATGTTGTTCAGAACGCTAGCTTCCCTCCTGAGGTTGTTGTTGGTCTGTTCCAACTCTTTCAAAGTCTTTATGCACTTTTCGTTCTGCTTCACGGCTTCCATCTTATCTCCTTTAGCATCCCCGTAAAGAACTCCGAGACCGTGATACGCTTTTGCTACCATATCTTTATCGTTGACCTTCTTCGCTAATCTTAGAGAGTTCTTAAATTTCTTCTCGGCCAGATCGTATTCACCGTTCTTCCAGTAGTAAAGACCCCAACTGTTCTCCAACATGCCCAAATATCGTGTCTTTATGACACCGCTTATATTATCTAGAAGATCATCTGCCGCTTCCAATAGGGCCTTACTTTCCTTCCATCCATCTGTGCTGAGATAACTATCCTCGAAATCAAGAAGTGGCTTCAGATACTTTTTACTCTCCATAGGGTCCAATGATTGTATATCTTTTATATCTCTGAGTTCGTTAAGGAGTAGTGGTCTCCTCAAGATGTCGTTTATCAACTCAGCAACGTACCCGCCTATCATCTCATCCAAAGCTTTGTATATCTTCTTGAGTGACTTTTCATCTATCTCGTTGGGTATCTTATCCGTCCTTTCTATACCAAGGTTCTTTTTTATGATGGGGATCACGAAACGCTTTTT
>JBNJFO010000083.1:0-7223 GCA_051746905.1 Thermoplasmatota archaeon | reverse complement strand
ACGTTCAAAGCATTGTTGAAACTCTCTAGAGCCGGTTGAGGATCGTGTATATTCATGTACGCTTTTCCCCTATCGAACCACGCTTTCCAATTGTCGTTCTCCACCTGGATTATCCTATCAGTTATCCTTATGACGTTTTTCCAATCTTTCAGATGTTTGTAGATATCCTTCTCATGATCCATGGCGTAAACATCGGTGGGATTGTGAGTTAGGGCTTCCTCGAATTGATGGATCGCCTCTTCGTAACGCTTTAGCCGCTGTAAAGCCACACCCTTGTCGTAGAGTGTGCTGGCATCCCCCGGATTCTTATCCAATATCTTGTCAGATACTCTTATGAGTTCTTCGTATCTCTTCAATGGTTTGAGAACTTCCTTCTTGTTGTTTAGCAATCTGATATCTTCAGGGTCTATAGCCAACCCTTTGTCGAATGCTGAAAGCGCGTCGTGATTCCTATCGAGGTCGAAGAGTATCGTTCCTTTCCTGTTCCAGAGTTCCTTATCTTCAGAATCGATCTCTATAGCTCTTTCGAAGGCTTTTATGGATTCTTCCTTTCTATCTAGTTGGTACAAGGCGGATCCCTTCTCAGCCCAGAGTTCTTTATTATCTGGATCGGTCTCGATACCGTTATCAAAACATACCACTGCATCGTTCAATTTACCCATATCTTTCAATGTCTGGCCTTTGTACAGCCATAATTTTCCGTTCCTTGGGTTTATCTCCAGTGATTTATTGAAAGACTCTATGGCTCCGTTAGAGTCACCGGATCTTTTTTGTGCCAGTCCTTTACCCGCCCATATATCCGCATCTCTGGGTTTTAAGTCTAGTATCTTATCATATAGTGAGATATCATCTGGATCTATTTGAAGAGCTCTTTCGAAGGCTCTTACCGCTTCTTCCTCCCTATCCATGCGGCTTAGGATATCTCCCTTGTTGGTCAGTGTGAATTTATCGTCGGATTTTATATCGAGAGCGTCTTCTATGATGTGGAGCGCCTCCTCTTCTCTTCCCTTCTGGACCAATATCATGGCTTTATGATTTTTTGCTAGGATATTATGTGGATTTATAGACAGAGCTTCATCTTCAACCCTCAATCCCTGATCTTCCAATCCGATCTGATAATAAAGCCATCCCATCTTCTCGTATATCTGTGAGAGCTCCTGATATTTCTCCTCTATAGAATCACGTTTTTTCTTCAGGTAGTCCCAAGCTCTATCACAGTTCTCCCTGGCTTTATCGGTTTCACCCGATTGATGTGATCTTTCAGCCTTCTCCAGATACTTAGATGCTTTGCTAAGAACCCTCTTTTCCTTATCTAGTATGTTATCGATCTTGTCAAGGAAGCCCATAATTTTTCCTCCATTATCTTCTTTATATTCTATTGATTTAAACTTAACGGTGTTGTGTTTTTATTTAGTCGGATCTCGTCATGATCGTTATCTTCAACTTTACCTATCAGATTTTCCAAATCCAACGTATTCACTTCCATTTTCTGTCTTATGGAAATAGATTGTTCCTTATTTATCATTTATGACTAAAAAAATAGTTTAGGGCATAAGATCAAAGACATCCTCACTAGGATCTCATCCTCATGACCCTCTTCAGCTCATCCATGTCTGCGATGGTATCTTTACATCCGTCTTTCAGTAAAGGCACGCCCTGGGGATTTACATTATGTACAACTGCCAGCTCCATAGCTTCTGCGATCTCCAAGATACATGCCACTCCGATGACCGCTCCAGGGTTGGTTTTCTTTATGATCTTCCGGACCATACTGCCCCCGGGGACGATGTACACTTTCTTGTAACCTAGATCGTCGGCGAGAGAGATGATCTCGTCGATATCGCAGGCTCCGCAGCGTTTGCATTCGTAACCATCGTCCGTCAATTCCGCCTGACATTTCTTAGAGTTCCTCATACACTGGGGGATGAAGATGATCCTATCTTCGAACGGGACTTTCTTGAATTCTTTTTCGAAGGCCTTGTTCTTTAACTCGGTATAAACTCTATCATAAAGGTCCTGGTCGATGTCTAATTTCTTTAGAAAACCTTTGACAGCTCCTCTCCGGGTAAGATCCATTCCGGAACTCATGGCCTTGGAAATAATTTCCTTCATCTGTGTTCTCCTTTTAATTCATCGCATTTAAATTTATCGTGTGTCAACCCTTTATTATCCTGATCGTGTCCCCTTCCTTCAACTCGTGATCCAGGCCTACTTTTTGTTTCGGGAACTTAGCTGTAGGCCCCCATATCCTCGCGTATCTGAACCTTTCTAAGAAATCGCTGTGGAGCTTTTTGCATACATCTTCTACGGTAGAGCCTTTCTTCATAATCATGGGTTCGTCGTCGCTTTTTTCTCCTTTGGGTCTGAGGAACAATCTCATGAGGTTTAGTTCGTCGTATATCCGATCTTTTAGTTCGGTCAGACCTATACCTTCTTTGGCCGAGATGAGAGTGGGTTTCTTTCCTCTGATCGGTTCTTTTATCTGTTCTAGCTCTTCCTGGCTGAGAAGGTCGACCTTGTTTATCACCGGAAAAGCATCGATATAAACTCTGTTACCGCTCATGTGATCGATGAGCTCGTCTGGGGTGATGTTATCCCTTATTATTATGACCGCGTTTATGAATCCGTACTGTCTCAGTATGCCTTTGATCGTCTCTTCATCGATGTTGGTCAATTCTCTGGTAGTTCCTACTTCGATACCGCCCTTCTCTCTTTTGTTGATGACTATCTCGGGCGGGGTCTTGTTGAGCCTTACACCGTTGGATTCCAGCTCTTCAGCTATAGTTTCAACTTCGTTGCGGTACGGGTCACCCATCATGACTATGAGATCGACTTCTCTGGCAACTGATAAAACTTCTTTACCCCTTCCTTTACCTTCGGCCGCACCCTCTACGAGTCCAGGAAGATCCCATATCTGGATCACGGCCCCGTTGTGTTTGATCATCCCTGGGAATACCTCTAGAGTGGTGAAATCGTAGTTCGCTACTTCACTTTTTGCGCCAGTGAGTTCGTTGAGCAGGGTGCTTTTACCGACACTTGGAAATCCTACAAGCCCTATCGTAGCGTCTCCTTCTTTTTTTAACGCGTACCCACTCGCCTGGTCAGTGCCTTCTCCCTTGTGTTCCAGTTTTTCTTTGAGCTGGGAGACTTTGGCCTTCAGTTTACCTATGTGATGCTGGGTGTTCTTGTTGTAAGGAGTTTCTCGGATCTCCTTCTCGATCTCTTCTATCTGTTTCTGGATACCTTCTGACATGTTATCTTTTTAAATTCCTGTAACGATATTGTTTGAGATATAGATGATATAAAAAGATGTTGGGGGTAGGCATTTACCGTTTCTTATTTGACAATACCATATTTAAGTCCTCTAAATCAAAACATTTCGATGTTTCTGATTTCTTCAGGAATGATTTAGCGAATACCATGTAATTCTCTTTTCTATCCTTGTTGTTCCACCTTAAATGCGAAGCTTTCTCTTTAATTTTCGTTTCAATCATCTCTGCATCAACTTGTTCTTTCCACTTACATTCGCCTAAAAATACCTCTTTACTATCTTCATTTATAGCTGCTATGTCTATCTCTTTATCCTTCCACCACCATCTTCGCATCTGGGTATAATCTATCATCTCGGTGTCTCTTATTATTTCACGACAGATATCTTCAAAAATATACCCTAAGTACATATTAAATTCTTTATCGAAGTTTTTCTTAGCATTTCTGAGATTTTCGCTATCTATCTCTTCGTAAAACGGCGATATGAAACGAAACCAGAACCTCATGTAGTTATCTGTTATCTTATAGATACCTCTTTTTTTTGCTAAAAGCGGTTTTTCATGCTTTACAAATCCCAGATCTCTAAGGTTATTCAGATAATAGGGTAACTGGTTCCTTTCGATCTTCGAGTAGTTAGAGATCTCAGTCAACGAATTCTTACCTCTTGCGATAGCCTCCAATATAAGATAATATCTTGTAGGTTCGGGCATCTCTTCTTGTAGAAGGAGTTTGGTATCTCTAGAAAGCATCAGGTCAGGATCGAACATCTTTTCTCTTATTTCTTCATCTACATCTTCTCCTCTGAAAAACTCTAGATATCTAGGAACACCGCCTGTCACAGCATACAACTTTACCGCATCTTCAACATCGATATTCGGAAACCATTCTAATATATCCTTAAAATTCAGAGGGTTTATTTTTTTAACAAGATCCATCCTACCGTATGTTGGGCTATCGTAACCTGTGATCTCAGATTTCATAGTAGATACATTACTTCCCGATAATAACAGCTTCTGGTTCAAAATTTCATCGATTATCTCTTGAAATTCAGGTACAATCCCAGATTTTACGAGATAACCGAATTCGTCTATACATATGAACTCAGTTTCCTGTTTAACAAGAAATTGGAACATTTCTTTAAAACTATCAAATCTTAAACCTGGTGTATCATATTTTTCGGATATCATCTGTGAAAAATTCCTTAGGTTGTAATCGCTTCCCTTATCTGCACATAAGAGATACAAAGCTTTTTTACCTTTTATGAATTCTTTTATCAATCTAGTTTTACCTACCCTACGCCTACCAAATATAAGTGCTACATCACCGTCCCACTGCTCAAGTTTCTTTATCTCTTCCCTACGGTTAACAAACATAGTCATAACTATAATAGTCTAGACTATTTATTTAAACATTTTGTTTCTTATCCTCTTATTGATCGTATCTATAAGCGATGTTGCAGCTTCCTTCTCGGCTCACCATACACGGTCCGACGGGGTGAGCGGGGGTGCATTCTTTGCCGAAAAGCGGGCATTCGTTGGGTTCTATTATGCCCCTGAGCGTTTCTCCACATCTGCAGCCCTCTGGTTCGGTGAACTCTTTGTTCTTTAGTGGGGCTAGGATGTCTTGGAATCGTTCTCTGGCATCGTATTTCTTGTAATCTTTCCTCAACTTTGTCCCTGAACCGGGTATCACCGGGAAACCCCGCCATTTAACGTCCACGGGTTCGAACACACGGTCAAGCAGTTCGAGTGCTTTAGGATTTCCTTCCGCTTTTACAACTCTACCGTACTCGTTCTCGACTTCCGCCCTGTTCTGCTGTATCTGTCTGGCTATCATGAGTACTGAAACGAGGAGGTCCAGTGGTTCGAATCCCGCGACGACTTGTGGGATGTTGTATTTGGCCGATATCGGCTCGTATGGCTTAGTTCCTATGATGGTGCTTACGTGTCCAGGCTCTATGAGTCCGTCCAGCTTTATCTCTCCCATCTCAAGGATGGCTTTCAGCGCCGGGGGGATGACCCTGTGACAAGGTAGGATAGTGAAGTTATCCGGTGGTCTTTTGGATACGGCGGATGCGATGGAGGGTGAAGTGGTTTCAAACCCGACCGCCATGAATACCACTTCGTTGTCTTCTTTTTTTGCTATTTCTACAGCGTCGTCTACACCGTAAACTATCCTGACGTCTGCCCCGTCTCTTTTCGCGTCGTAAAGAGAGTGTTCTTCGCCTGGGACCTTTATCATATCTCCGAAGGCCGTGATCGTTATCCCCTGGTTGGCCAGGGTTATCATCTCTTCGATCTCCCTGGGCGTGGTGACGCATACGGGACAACCGGGGCCCTGTTTTATGGTCACTCCGACTTGTTCTAGTAGCGGTGAGAGCCCGTGTCTAACTAAGGTGTCCTGGTGGGTCCCGCAGACGTGCATCAGCGTGAGTTCTAGGTCTGCTTTCTTTATCTCTTTTAGAACCTGGTTTGCTTTATCTTTATCTCTGAATTTGAACTGTTCTAGATCAATCTTCATCTTCTTCCTCCACGGCTGTTACTCCTACGATCTTCATCTCTTTTCCCTGGACGATGTCCGGTTTTTTTCCACATTCCGGGCAGGAGATTATCGGGATGTTGTAGTGGAACGCCGGGTCTTCGGTGTAGTTGACTTTTCCATGGTATCCACATTCTGGACAATCTATCTTGGCTTCTTTTGTTGTTATGTTGAGTTCTGAACCTTCGAGGATTGTGTCTTTACTGAGGGCTTCGTAGGCGAACTTGAGCTGTTCATGTCCCAAGAATGTTAGGACACCTATCTCGACTTTCACTTCTTTGACTCTGTGGATATCTCTTCCTTTTAATTCATCTAACAGAGCTGATACCAGTGAAGTCATGACTGAATATTCGTGCATCTGATGATTGTTTAAAACTAACCCATATAACACATTTTCCCCCGTGGTCTTGGAAAATCCACCAACAAATATATAATGTTAGTGTAATCCACATGCATGTTCGCAGCAGCTCACGGCGGCGTTGGCAGCAAGAGAGAACTCGACGAGTACGTTCAAGCGGCTTTAGATGGTGGGTTGGAGAGAGGAGAAACTGCTTTGGATATCGCTATCGAAGCGGTAATCGGTTTGGAGAACGATGAACATTTCAACGCCGGTAAGGGTTCACGTATGAGGATGGACGGCAGTATCCAGATGGACGCTGCTGTGATGACCGAAGGCGAGATAGGAGCCGTGGGAGCTATCGAGAAAGTGAAGAACCCCGTGCTGGTCGCTAGAGAGATCTACAGGTCGCCTTTCGTTATGTTGGTCGGGACGGACGCTACTCAATTCGCCAGGGACGTAGGTTACGAAGAATACGACCCCGTGACCGAGCATAGGTTGGAAGAGTTGGAGGAGATGAGAGAGAAATTGAATGCCGAGGGTAGGAAAGATAAACTGCAGAAACTGCGGGAGTTCTACGAGAAAGTGGATGGCGGTGATACGGTGGGTTGTGTAGCTTATAAAGACGGTGAGTTCGCCGCTGCTGTATCTACCGGTGGAACGAGCTACTGCTGGCGGGGCAGAGTTGGTGATAGTCCTATGGTGGGCAGCGGGTTTTTTGTAGGTGAGAACGGGGCCGTGGTGGCCACTGGTAAAGGTGAGGCGATAATCAAGCGGATGGCTTCTTATAAGTGTCACGAGTACATGGGTGAATACGGTGTGGATAAGGCCTGTAAGAAGGTCGTTGAAACGTTCCCCGATGAAGTGTCGATCGGTTTGATCGCCGTAACCGATGATGGGTGTGGCATCTGCAGTAACAAACAGATGTCTCAGGCCGTGTTCGAAGATTGAATTAGATTTAAATGTAAGGAAATATTTCGTTTGTGGTAAATATGAAGAATTTTTATCAAGTTATGGAAGACCTGCTCGAATACGAGGGATACGAGCTGTTATTCGGTGGAAAGGGTAAGATCGTTGG
>JBNJFO010000082.1:0-7333 GCA_051746905.1 Thermoplasmatota archaeon | reverse complement strand
GAGTCTTCGATATCGTCGTAGACCGCTTCCGCCCTCTCTTGGATACCGGCTTCATCGATCTTATCATTGGTCAATCCCACCATCCCCTGGCTGATGTCCGTTCCGATCACTTTTCCCTCATCAAGTTTTTCAGCTATCCACGGGATTATCTCGCCGCTTCCAGTACCGATATCCAGCACGAGTTCATCTCCCTCTAGGTCCAACCGATCGACCGCTTCTCTCTTCCACCTCTTCTGCGGTCTGGAAACCAGTGGAAAATTATCTACAAGGTCGTAGAAACCCTTCCATCTATCGTATCTGGAAGCTACCTTCTTCTTATCGGACATCTGTATGGATTATAACCTACTCAAAATAAATAGTCTTTGGAACTGAGAAACTACCATGCGAAAGAGAAACCGAGTGTAAGATCCTGGTACATGATGAAGTAAGTGATGATGTATCCGATTATCGCGCCGGAATTCAACAGCGGTAAGCCGGCCTGTGGATTGCCCTTCAAGACATAGCGCATCAGCACTATCAGGCCGCATATCGCACCTATTATCGCTCCCATCGCAACGACCAAAGGAGCGAAAAGACCGTTGACGAATATCTGCGGTAAGTACAGACTCGCAGATACCGGCAGTATCCCCGGGATGATAAAATCTCCCAGACCGATGAACATGGCGTCCCGTTTCTTCTTCTTATCCATCTTCTGGAACAGACCTTCCTGGTCGAAGAACGAGTAGCTCAACTTCTTTGGCACGACCAGCAGCACCGGCAGCTTCAGCTTCATCACACCGGAAGCCAGCGACACCATGTGTTTTGTTTTATACACAGATATAGCGTCGTAAACCGCCAGCACGATCATCAACACGAAAACCGGCAGTATCCCGAAACTCAGGCCGAATATACCCGCTATACCTGCACCCATGACTATACCTACTCCGTCAACGAGGTACCATTCTGGATACTTGTAAAGCGAATAAGCTAAGAACATCGCTCCGAAAACCGATAGGGTGAAGGGGATATCGAGTCCAACTGGTCCGATCTTATAGATGTAGGGAATAAAATAGAACAGCACGGGATAGAAGACGTAGAACAGGGTCAAACCCACCACGCCGAGTATCATATATTGGAGAAAATCTCCCTTCGTGTATTTCATTACAAGTAAAAGAGCTCCAGTGAACACGATTATGAAAACGATATAGATGAGCGGATTCGTCGGGTCGTCGGTATCCTCACCGAATGCTTTGTACTCCTGTGGGTACAGATTTACAACTGAAAGAGCCAACAGATGTGTCAGCACCATCATGCAGATTATAGCCACTACTGGTAAGTACTTCCTATTCAACTTGAACTCTTACTGACCAAACTCCCGAAAGCCAGAGTGCCTTTTATGTGGTTTATCCTTATCTTCGCCCTGTCACCCTTGGCGGTTCCCGGGATGTATATGGTATATTTTCCGACCCTAGCCATACCGTCTCCTTCTCTTCCCACGTCCTGTATGAGTACTTCGTATATGCCGCCTTCCTTGATCTCGTCGGATTTGATAGCCTTCGATTTCTTCTTCTTACCCTTAACGGGACGGTGAGCGCCGCATGCGTCACATTTCAGTATGTTGATCCTCCCCTCTTTCACCAACCTCGTGTCGGGCCGACCGCACTCGGAGCAGAGAACGAACTTCTCGATATAATCTTCCAATTTCTCTTTTATCTTACGCTCTGGTATCTTACCTTTGAACACGACCCTTCCATCTTCCTTTTCCCCGGCAGTCCCGAGTTCTCTCAGCATATGTTTTCTCAGCTTCTCAGGATCTCTGTTGATACTGTCTGCGATATCGCTGAAATTTCGGAATATCGTGGTGTTACCCTCTATGAAAACGTCGATATCTGGAACCTGAAAACGGTCGTGATGCGAGATCTCTTCCGGAAGGTCCTCCCTAGCCCTGCTCAACAAGTTGTCGTAATCGAATTCTTCGTCAAGTTTTGAATCTTCAGAACCTTCTTTATCTTCAGTCATATGTGAAAGAATTAATGTAAGGTTTAAATAAGTATTGGTGGGGGGACCAAGAGATCGGATCGATACTATATCATGATGGTAGAATTTTTATATCATGCTATCCATTTGTGAATATGTACGAGAAAGTGATCATACCGACCGACGGTTCTGATTGTTCTGAAGCAGGTGTAGAAGAGGGGCTATGGATGGCCAAAACTCTTGGAGTCGAGGCCGTAGCCGTTTATGTCATAGATATCTCTGAATATGAAGGACTTCACCACGAATCTATAAAGGACTCAGCGAGAAAAGGCCTTAAAAACGTGGGTAAAAAAGCACTCAAAGAAGTAAGACAGAAAGCACACGAGATAGGCGCGGATATCGAAACCAAACTTTTGGTGGGCAAACCCTTCAAAAAGATCACCGAACTAGGTGAAGAGAACGATATCATTTACATAAGCAGTCACGGCGCTTCTGGATTCACCAAATTATTCATAGGCAGCACTACTGATAAAGTTCTGAAGAATTCGAAATGTACCGTTGCCGTTGTTAAAGGAAAATACACTACGGAAGACTAAAAAAGAACTAAAAAAAAGTGTTACTTTACTATTCTCCGATCCTTTTCCTACAGGGGGTCGGCAGTTTCATAGAAGCCTTTCTCAAAGCATCTTTCGCATAGTCCAAGTTCTTTTCGTCTACCCAGACTCTGATGACCGGTTGGTCCGCTTTCACTCTTGCCGCATTCCCGATCTTCTTGCCGAAGGACCTTCTCATACCTTCAGATAACCTATCTGCACCGGCTCCGGTTGCTTGTTTGTTCTCTCTAAGAACGTGATGAGGATAAACCAGTATCTTAGCTCTGAAATTTTCCTCTCCAACCGTCTTCACCATAGCTCTGGTCACGGACACACGAGCTGATTCCAAGGCATTGTCTTTTATCTGACATTTTTCCTCGGCAACCATGGTCACTACCGTATCGAATTCCTTGTGCCTGTTACCCATGGTGAACTGGCCTACTCTAACGTGGGGCACTCCACCGATGTATTTCTTTCTGGTATAAGGCTGACCTTTGACTTCTCTGTACATGCTACCTGGTTTTTGAGGCATAGTAATTCTCCATTCATAATGGCGTTATATTTATATGTTTTTCCTCCCTGAAATCTCTAATCGATAGCTATAGCTCCCAAAAGAATATAAAGGAGCCCCTCATTGATTATGTGTTAAAAATGCAAAAGCGTGATAAGATGGATAACAAAATAACTTTGGTGATCGCCTTTTTGATATTAACCACCTCCGCGATAACAATATTTCATCCTGATGGCACAGCTTCAGCCCAAGATTCCATCGAATGGTACAGCTATGAAGAAGGAGTCCAGAAGGCAGAAGATGAGAAGAAACCCATATTCATAGATTTTTGGAGATCTCAACCTGAATGTCCACCCTGTGATCGGATGGAAGAAGAGGTTTATCCCGATCCAGATGTTATCGAAAAATCAAAAGGATTTGTCTGTATCAAGGTTAATACCTATGAGCAGCCCGGTATAGCCCAGGATTATGGGTTATCGGTGGTGCCCACGCTCTATTTTACCACACCTCAAGAAGAAGTTATATTGAAAAAAGAGGGATACCGCAGTCCATCACAACTCGTTTCAGATATGGATAAAGCACTCCAGGATTACGAGGTTCTCTATTCCCGTGAGATAGATTGGATGACTTACGATGACGGCAGGTCTCAAGCTTCTAAAACAGACAAGATGATGATGGTCTATTTCCACGAAGATGGCAACCCTGACTGCACGAGGATGCTTGATCAAACTTTCGAGGACCCACAGGTCATCTCCAAATCATCTGATTTTGTGAATATCAGGGCAAATAGATCCGATAGACCTGAATTGGTGTCAAAATACGATATCAACGAATTCCCAACTATACTTTTCTTGACACCGGACGACGAAGTGATATCCGACCTTTCAGGGATCACAGGATTCGTCAACCAGGATCAACTTTTCGTATATATGGAGGAAGTATCTAAGGCCTATGACGAGACCCAGAGCGGAGGAGATTCTAGTGACGGAAGCGATAATAATTCACCGGGGTTCAGTCTACCGCTAGCGGTCATCGCATTAACGTCTACACTGGTCATATACCACAGGAAGAGAAGATCGGATTGAATCTACAAGACATCTTCTAGAACCATCTTTTCAATGTGCTGTAGAACATCATCAACAAGAAAACTACGCCCGCAGTCAAAACTATCGTCGGGCCTGCCTGCAGATTCCATTCCCAAGATAACCACAGACCAGATAATACGAAGAACAAGGAAAGGCCTGTCGAGTATCCCATTATCTTACGCAGATCGTGTGTGAACTGGCTGGATATCGAAGCGGGTATCGCGAGCATCGCTATGACCAGTATGATACCGACGAATTTTATCAGGAATACGACTGAAAACGCCACCAATACCAGGAGAAAGAGCGATATCCAGGTCGTTTCAACACCTACCACTTCTGAGAATTCCTTATCGAATGAAACCGCCTGTAATTTGTGGAAAAGTAGGAACACCGAGATCAGTATAACGACCGCGAGGCCCAATAGGAGATAGATATCGATAATACGGATCATCAGCATATTGCCGAACAGGAAGTTCGCAGGACTGGTCTGGTAACCCGGAGTGATGTACATAAAAAAAGCTCCCAGAGCCATACCGACTGACCAAACGATCCCTATGGTGGTATCCTTTCTCTGGACCTTCTTCTCACTGGCCATACCTATACCGAGAGCTGAAACTAGAGCGAATATAGATGCACCCAACAAAGGTTCAAACCCCATATAAAGCGCTAACCCCACCCCTCCGAAGGAAGAGTGAGCTATCCCGCCGCTTATCGAAACGATCCGTTTAACAACAACATAGGTACCGATTATCCCGAAAACGATGGATGCTAGTACCCCCGCATATATGGCGTTCCTCATGAACGCATATTCCAACATCTCTATCTCGATCATGCTTCCGCCTCCTCTTCTTCCTCGTCAGATGGCATCTGATGCTCGAATACCCTGTGCGGATGTCCATGAGCTATAAGATCTATCGGACATTCGTAAGCAGCTTCCAACATCTCTGGAGTCAATTCACTTTCACCGTGATATATCAAGAACTTGTTCATGCATGCGACCTTCTTCACGTGCGAAGAGATAGCCCCTATGTCGTGAGAGACGAGAACTATGGTCAATCCCTGTTCGTTCAATTCATGGAGAAGTTCATAGATACTGGTCTTTATCTTCTCGTCCATGCTGGCGGTGGGTTCATCCAGAAGGAGCAGTTTCGGTTTCGTAGCCAATGCCCTGGCGACCAGAACCCTCTGCAGTTGACCCCCTGAGAGTTTAGACACGTGCCTATCCTTGTAATCGTACATGTCGACCCGTTTCAGGGATCTCTCAGCGATCTTCTTGTCCTTCTTTGTGTAGAACGGTTTCCATCCCAGTTTACCCACACGACCCATCAGGACGACATCCCACACGCTTATCGGGAACTCAGCATCAAAGTTCGAATACTGGGGAACGTATCCCATCTTATCTCTATTTTTTCTAGGATGCTTACCGAACACCTTGATCTCTCCTTCATCGGGCTCCATGAGCCCCAATAAGACCCTGAAAAGTGTTGTTTTACCTCCTCCGTTGGGCCCTATTATGCCTAAGAACTGCCCACTCTCCAAGTTTACGGTGACTTTCTTCAATACTGTTGTATCCCCGTAGCTGGCACTTACGTTCTTCATCTCGATAGCTTTCTCAGACATATCTACTCCTCCACCTCTTCGAAACTGGATATGAGCTTATCAGAGACTTCTTCCATATTCTCCAGATAATCTTCGGCCATGGGGTTCAAAGTTATAACGCTCCCACCGATCTCATCAGCTATCGTCTGAGCGTTGCTCTCGTCGAACTGAGGTGATACGAACACCACTTTGATGTCTTCCTCTTTTGCCTGCTCGATTATCGCCTGGAGCCCTTGAGTTCCCGGTTCCTTCCCTTCCTCTTCTATAGCTACCTGGGTAAGATTATATTTTTCAGCGAAGTAACCGAAAGAAGGGTGGTATACCAGGAACTCTCTTCCCCCGTAGGGATCTAGTCCTTCCTTAGTTTCGTTGTGCAGGGTTTCCAACTCAGATATATAATCACCAGCGTTATCTTCATAGAACTCCGAGTTACCTGGATCTTCATCCTTCATGGCCGACAGTATATTCTCAACCATCATTTTGGCGTTCACGGGTGAAAGCCAGATATGTGGATCGTCTCCCATCAGCTCGATACCTTCGCTCCCGTCTACGCTCTTCATATTCGGATTGTTTTCTTCTATCTTATCCATCCAACTTTCCTCGAACTCGACCCCTGAACCGACTTTGAAGTAAAGATCAGCCTTGGAGACTTCTCTCATCTGATCCGTGGTAGGTTCGTAAGAATGTGGGCTCTCACCTGGAGGAACCATCAAAGTTACTTTGACTCTATCCCCGCCTATCTCTTCGACGAACTCCCTCTGCGGTGGGATGGTCACTACCACTCTCAGGTCGTATTCCTCATCCTCTCCCTCGTTCACACATCCAGAGGAAAAAACCGAGGCTATCAATACAATACTCAGGACGGTCACCAATATCGCTTTTTTCGATCTATCATCTTTCATCTTACCTTTCCTCCTCGCTGTGAAACTGTTTCTTAAGCCAGTGACAATTTTTTAGATCTTCATGATCGTAGGGCGGGCAGATCCTGCATCCGCACTCACATTCTATATCATGATCGATATTGTCGAAGACCTGGTCGACGAACCTGTCGCTGACCTTGGGACCCATGGAGGCGGACTCCTCGCAGGCTTCCTCAGATGTGAAACCCAACTTTTCCTGAAAATATTTCTCTAGAACGTGGTGGTTTCGAACATCTCTCTCGACGATCTCGACACCTCTGTCGTTCAATCTGAACCCTCGCTTGTCCATATATTCGCCGAGACCCAGCACTTCCAACCTTCTCATCTTCTTCAGTGCCCCCACTCTGCTGACCCCCATCTTCCTGCCGAGATCCGTAGGCCCCACCGGCTCTATCTGAGAGTCCAGTAAATAAAGCGCTCTAAGATATTTCTTATCTCTTTCAGTCAGCATGTTCGTCTCCGATTGTTCATCAGTGGTTAACAGATATATATAGTTTGCGGCATTCGAAGAGTCTAAACTGATAGACGGATTTGTCAATGTGGTATCTTAGTAAAATTTATACAGATATATAGTCAAAGACACAACTTTTGATGATTTTTTTTGTGTCTTTGACTCATTTCGGGAACTTTGTTCCCGATGTCGGAGGAAAGTTATTGAACTTTCCTCTA
>JBNJFO010000081.1:0-7418 GCA_051746905.1 Thermoplasmatota archaeon | reverse complement strand
AAAAATATTATGAAAAACATTTGCCCTCACAAGACACCCATATCCACTAACAGAAAATACATGAATACGATCAACCCCAGCACCATAGCGATGACCGCCCAGATCTGACCGATAGTTATCAGTAGATACAGTTTAGCCTTCTTATCAGGTGTATCAAAATACCGTTCGATGAGTTTCTTCAACCTATTCCACCCTATTCTTTTTCTTCCATGATGGCCTTGATCTTCTTCCTTCTGAAGAAGTCCTCTCTTTCCCTCTCCTCTATCTGTCTTTCGATGTATTCGATGGTTGCTTCTAGTTTGGGTATGTAGATGTATTCCAAAGAATTGACCCGTCTCTTGGCCTTCTCTATTTCATCCGCTAACTTGTCTAATTTTCCCTCAACCTCGGCCAATTCTATGGCTAGTTTAAGAACTTCTCGGAATTTCTCAACCGCTTCATCCAGTTTCACACTAGTATCAGCGAATCCGTAGAATTTCTCTCTAGGGATATCCGGTTCGAACGATGGAACATTTACGCCCATGATATTATCCGTTTCTATCTCTATCCCGTCCATGGTGACCGCACCATCAGATATAGATTCAATATCCTGCCTCCCCATCAACATCTGGGCCTCAGTTAGAGAACGATAACTCTCCTTCAATAACTTCTCCAAATCATCTCTTAGCTCTTTTCTCCTATCGACGACCTGAAAGAATTCGTTTATCAATGCATCCTTCTTCTCACTCAAAAGGTCGTGACCGTTCTCTGCCAACATCTTCCTTTTTCTTATCTGGAGGAGTTCCATCCTTGTTGGTTTGACGTCTTCCAATCGCTCAGCCATCTTACTGACAGATGAAAGTTACTTCTATTATATATTTTCGGATTTAGATGGACAAAGAAGGGAAAAACTAATATTAATCGATATGTTCAGCTATCTGAAACACAGAAAATCATATAAACTACGTTCATATAAATAATGCTTGAGGGAAAATAAATGGAGAAGTCTCAAAAAAACATGTCGATATCGATCCTATTTATCATTTTTATCATTTCTCTTGCTGTGATAATTCCACTCCAAAGATCGTCCGGAGATTTAGCTGATTCTTCATGGCCATGCTTCGGCGGAGATCCTAGAAACAGCGGTCAGTCCGACATACCTAGTGAAGACATAGAAGGGGTGTTAAAATGGAAGTACAAAACGGGAGGGGCGGTAAAATCATCACCTATCATCGGGTCGGACGGGACGATCTATGTTGGATCTGATGATACGAATCTTTACGCCGTTTCTTCAAAAGGAAAGGGAGATTTTTTCACCTTTTCCATGGCTAGCATATATTCAACTCCCGCGATAGGTTCAGATGGAGCGATATATGTCGGTTCTGAAGATAATAATTTTTACAGTATATATTCAAATGGTACTGAAAGATGGACTCATACGACGACCTGGTCTATAAAATCATCTCCTGTGATAAGCGAAGACGGTACGATTTACATAGTTTCTTACGACGGAAGGATGTATGCATTTGAAGAAGATGGTACGGTGAAATGGAAATTCAGGGGCGGTAATTTTCAAGAGACATCTTCTTCACCGGCCATCGGCCCAGACGGAACAATTTACGCTTCATTCGGGGGGGATACTCTGTACGCAGTTAATCGATCAGGAGGTGAAAAATGGTCCTTTTCAACAGAAGGAAAAATATTCTCATCCCCTGCTGTAGATGATAAGGGTAATGTCTATTTTGGTTCGGATGATAACAATATTTACAAGGTTTCCAGTAACGGTGAAATGAAATGGTCTTATAAGACGGATGGAGAAGTAAGGTCTTCGCCTGCTGTTGATGAAGATCAGAATGTTTATTTCGGTTCTAACGACGGATCCTTGTACGCTCTAGATAAGGAAGGTTCGCGGCTCTGGTTTTATGAAACGGGAGACAGTATAATCTCTTCTCCTGCGTTATCCAATGATGGTCATATTTATTTTGGTTCGGATGATGGGTATTTTTATGCTTTGGATAACAGTGGTTCTGAGATGTGGACATACCAAGCTGAAGGGGCTATACGATCCTCGCCAGCCATAGGACCTTACGGAACAATATATTTCGGTTCAAACGATGGATATCTATACTCGATAGGCGAGGAGGTGACTTTCTCACCTCCATTAGCACCAAATAATATCAGCGTAGAGTTAGAGGGAGATCATATAAAGGTCAGTTGGAATAAACCAGAGGACGATGGCAACTCACCGATAACTCAGTATAATATATACCGCAGTAATAATTCTTTAGAAAATCGAAGTCTGATAAAGACTGTAGAGAAAGATAAAACATCATTCAAAGATGATGATTTCGAATACGGTAAGACATACAATTACACCATCACCGCTGTGAACGACCTAGGGGAGTCGGGTCACAGCTCTAAAGTTACGATAACTCCGAAAAAAACTGGTCTAGCTGCGATGGATCCAAAGACTATAGGCCTTCTAATCTTTTTCCTGGTAGGGGCTATAGGTATTATCGGCTATAAGATGACTTCGAAAAGGAAGGCGAAAGCGCAAGGAAAGGGAGAAGAAGAACCAGTCCCAGTTCAAAATTTCACATGTCCGCACTGCGGAAGCAAAATCAAACTCAAAGAAGATGATGGACCTTTAAAATGCCCTAGGTGTGGCAGCTGGATACAACCTCCGATACATTCTTGATTTTTTTCTCACAATTTATCTAGGTAACCGACCAATTGGTAAGTTTCCGGAAGAAAATCTCTTTGGTTTATCTCAATTTTTATTTTCTCTTTCGTCCAGAATTCACCTATCTCGATTTCTTTCTTGCATAGTTTTATTTTTTTTGTAGCTATGGAAACAGAGTAGACTTTTACATGTTCAGTTTCTTCTTCAATATCCTTTATGAATTCGTCAATTTCTTTATACTTCCCGATGACACCCACTTCTTCCTCCATCTCGACTAACAATGCATCCTCGTAAGATTCACCAGATTTTACGTGCCCGCCTAAAACTATACTCCAGTAACCAGGAAAAAAATCTTTATTCTCAGTTCTTTTTGTGACTAGGATCCTTCCCTGTTTATCGAGAACGAAAAACATCACCGTTCTGTGTGGTAAATTCTTACTATGTACTATCTCTCTGGGTGATCTGTCGATGATTTCATTATCCTCATTGACGACGTCTAAATACTCCATGTAAATCTAAAAATAATACGATTATTTAAAACAACGCTTGCACCCGCATACAAATGTTTATATATATCCATCCTTGCTTATAAAGCGATGGAAAGGGCAAAAAACGATACCCCTTTCGGATTCAAAAGTCTGTTCGAAGACCTAAAACTAATGTTGAAGTATCGTGAATTGCTGGTTCTCAGTTTTGCAATCTTTGTTAGCATGATAGGATTTGGATTGATAATGCCGTTCCTTCCAAAATATGCTAGAGATTACGGAGCTACTAAAACCCAAGTTGGGTTCATGATGGGGCTCTTTGCTGTAGTCAGGATCTTTTTTTCGCCGCTGGGAGGTTGGCTTGCTGACAAGATAGGTAGAAAACCCCTTATGGTCCTAGGCATGTTCATGTATACCCTGGTCATGTTCCTTTTCGGTACGGCTGATTCCGTTGCGGAAATATTTCTATATAGGGGTGCTCAGGGGGCGGCTTCGGGCCTAGTCTGGCCTATCGCTATGACCTATATTGGAGATATCGTGAAGGAGGATGAAAGAGGTAAAGCGATGGGGTTGTATTCCATAACGTTCGCTAGCGGCAACGCAGTAGGGCCGATAATGGGTGGGGTCATAGCCAGTAAATTTTCATTATCTTACGCATTCTACGGAACATCCTTACTTGCTCTTATCAGTGGTTTGATGATATTCTTCGGTGTCAAAGAGTCGTATAAAGGCCAGATAAGAAAGAAACCCCAGAAACAAAGCGCTTTAAGTATCCTTAAGGATTTCAATCTGAAAAAAATCACACCTCATCCTAAAACTTTCCTTGGATTGACCGTCGGTTCTTTTACTGTATTTTTCGGTCTGGCCATGTTCTTCCCGATGCTTCCACTTTTTGGAGACGAGATACTAGGATTCAACGACATGGATATAGCATTGATGTTCACCGCTATGGGTATTATCCAAGTTCTATTCATGTTCCCCGCGGGAAGTTTGGCGGATAGAGTCGGACACAAGAAGATGATCCTCACAGGCAGCCTGATCTCATCCGTTTTCTGTGGGGTCATCGCATTGGCAACCGGCTTTTACTCATTACTTTTCATAGTTATACTGTATACCATGGGGCGATCGATAGCTAGACCCTCGTTTCCAGCTTTCGTGACATCTCTCACGCCCACGGAACATCGGGGTAAAGGGATGGGAATATACACCTTCGCACAGAATCTATCTTGGGCCTTCGGCTCGGTGGCTAGTGGTATAATAGCTGATAGTTTAGGGCTAAGATTTCCATTCGTAGTAGCTCTGATAATAGGTCTTCTAGGTGTAGGGATACTCTTCTTCACCGTCGATGATCTTAGGTCGATCAAGCACAGCTGATCATACTTTATCGCTTTCTCTTTTAGAATAGTACTTGATATCCAGGTCCTCGAATCCAAGTTTTTCAAAGAATTTCATGCTGTAAGGGTTATCCGGTTCGATCAATGCGGCCCATATCTTGAAACCTTTTTCCTCAAAAACACGTTCTAGTCTTTTTACAAGCTCGGTGCCAACACCTTCATTTCTGTGATCTGGGTCAACCGCTAACCTGTTCAACCAACCCTTCCTACCGTCATCCGTCCCGAATATTATCCCCACTAACTCTCCAGTATCCTCATCGTAAGCTCCTATCCAATATTCTGGCTGTTCTTCAATTTCTTCAGCGATGTTCTCTTTAGTATCTCTTCCTTCTGGCTTGTAAGGAAGACCGGCTTCATCCCAAAGTTCTAGGATACGGTCGTAGTCGTCTACCGATGGGGGCTTAAACTGCATGCTCATTATAAATTCACGTACCTTATTATTATTTTTGATATTTTATGGATTTTTATCACTAGCTCTTAAATGGATAACATCACCAGAAAGTATTTTCGTTCCGTCTTTCAAAACAAGTCTTCCTTTTTCGTCGATATCTTTTACTGTCCCTGATACTGTTCCGGATACGGTATCAACCCTGACATCTTTTCCTATCGTGGAAGAATACAATCTGTATGATCTTAAGATGTTGATCGATCCGTCATAAAAATACCTCATTATCGATCTCATGAGGTCTTCAGGCGGATATTCTTCACTTGTAAAAGATTCGATACTCGTGCTGTCCTCTATAGGTTCTGAAACGATGTTCAATCCTATTCCAACCAGAGCTCTGTTTTCAAGAATTTCCGTAAGTATACCACATATCTTCTTATCATTTATCAGTACATCGTTTGGCCACTTCAATGATGGGTTTATGTCAATATCTTCCAGTGCACGAACTACAGCCACACCGGCTTTGATGGATAGAAGAGGATCATATTCTGTACAGATAGTGAAATAGAGGCCACCCTCGGGCGAGAGCCAGTGTCTACCTTTTCTCCCTCTACCTGAGGTTTGTTCCTTTGATAGAACTAAAAAATCATCTCTCTTTGTTTTAGCTAGTTTTTTAGCTACATCATTGGTTGACGTGGTCTTATCAAATCTGTATATCTTTATTCTATCTACCTCACATGAAGCTCGTCGGTGATCCGAGGAGAGAATTCGCTACATATCTCTTATATCTAGGTATTCCCATTCCATATCCTTATCCTAGTAACCCTATCAATATGCCAGCTGCGGTTGCAGAACCGATCACTCCTGCAACGTTGGGTCCCATAGCATGCATCAATAGATGACTGCTAGCGTCTTCTTCCTGACCCATCTTCTGAACTACTCTTGATGCCATGGGAACCGCTGATACTCCTGCGGCACCGATCATGGGATTGATCTTACCTTTTGATAGTTTATAGAAAATCTGGCCGAAGAGTGTACCGCCTGCAGTAGCTGTTGCAAATGCGAACACACCGAGAAGAAGGATCTTCAAGGTTTCTAGCCTGAGGAAGGTGTTGCCGGTCATGAGAAAACCTACGCCCAGTCCCAGTAATATCGTGGCTATATCCATCAATGCATTACCACCTGTATCTGATAATCTGTCCATAACACCTGAAGTCTGGAAAAGATTACCCAACATCAGCATGCCAACCAAGGGAAGTGCAGAGGGAACGATAAGTCCGACTATGATCGTCACACCTATGGGAAAAACTATCTTTTCGAGTTTACTGACCTTCCTCATCTTACCCATCTTTATCTTTCGCTGTTCCTTGGTCGTAAGAGCTTTGATTATAGGTGGTTGGATTATGGGCACTAAAGCCATGTAAGAGTAAGCTGAAACGGTCACAGCGGCTATGATCTCCGGTCTATCGCCTACGAGTTGAGTGGCTGCGTAGATGGCGGTTGGTCCGTCAGCTCCCCCTATTATTCCAATTGAAGCAGCTGCATTTAGATCAAAACCCAAAATAATAGAAAGACCGAGAGCTAGAAATATACCGATCTGGGCAGCAGCACCAAGAAGGAAAGTCTTAGGGTTCGCCAGTAATGGTGAAAAATCAGTCATGGTCCCGATACCTAAGAATATTATGAGTGGGATTATGCCCGTCCCGATCAGTTCATAATAAACTACGTGAAGTAATCCATCAGGTCCAGCAGTTATACCTGTCAAGGGTATATTTGCAAGGATCACTGCAAAACCGATGGGCCCTAATAAAAGAGGTTCCATCTTTTTAGCGATACCGAGATAGATCAATAATAATCCTATAACTAACATGACCACCTGTTGTAAGCTTATCTCCAGTAATCCAATTTCATACATCTAACGTCCACCTCTCGATTGGATAGCAGCTACGATAGCAGCTACCTTTTCTTTTTCGTCCTCTTCTTCCACAAAAAATTTGTTGATCATCCAACCAAAGAAATAGGTGCTCAAGGTCAGTATCGTCAGTGTGATAAACACTACGGCTATACCTATAATTATCACTTCTAGCGGAGTCATGATATCATACCATCGTGGCTATCAATGCACCTTCTTCGACGTCCTCTCCTTTTTTGACGTGGATCTGCTTTATAGTGCCTTCTTTAGGTGCGGAAATATCGTTCTCCATCTTCATGGCCTCAAGGATGGCTATCGTTTCTCCAGCTTTAACTTTCTGGCCTGAACTTACTGGAATCCTCAGTATTGTACCGAGCATAGGAGAAATAACTTCCGTGGTTTCACCAGAAGGTTCTGGTGATCTCTTCGAAGTCCCTTTATCCGCAGATGATTTTGATTTCGGTCTTCCTTCAGGGAATAAGACTGATACCCTGTAATCTTTTCCATTGACGGTCACTGTTTCCTCGTTTTCCATCATTACTTTGTAATTTTCTCCGTCCACCCTAATTTTTCCTTGGAG
>JBNJFO010000080.1:0-7427 GCA_051746905.1 Thermoplasmatota archaeon | reverse complement strand
AGCAGATCCTTTCTATCACGTAGATAAAAGCAAATTCGAGGTTCCATTCGTGTGTGGTTGTAGAAATCTTGGGGAGGCCCTTAGAAGGATAGACGAGGGAGCGGCCATGATGAGAACCAAGGGTGAAGCCGGAACAGGCAACATCGTGGAAGCTGTAAGGCATCAAAGGAAGGTTCAGAACGCTATCCACGAACTCAAGAACAAAGATAAAAACGAGCTAGTAGATAGGGCAAAAGAATACGGTGCTAGCTTTGAGATCGTTAAGGAAGTGGCTGAACTTCAGAGACTACCAGTGGTAAATTTCGCAGCCGGTGGCATAGCTACACCAGCCGATGCGGCTCTCATGATGCAGTTGGGAAGCGACGGAGTTTTCGTCGGAAGCGGTATCTTCAAGTCTGAGAATCCAGAAAGGATGGGTAAAGCCATAGTGGAATCTGTCACTCATTACGATGATCCGGAAAAGCTGGCCGAGATATCCGAAGGTCTAGGAAAGGCTATGCCAGGGCAGGATATCGAAGATATACCCGAGGAGAAAAGGCTCCAAGAGCGCGGTTGGTAATTTTAGAGATTCGACTTACTGAACCCGCCGTCTATCGGTATAGAAGCACCGTTGATATATTGTGATCTATTTGAACAAAGGTAGGCTACCAGTTCACCCAGTTCTATAGGATCACCGATCCTGTTGAGTGGTACATTTTCAGATATATTGGATAGCCCTTCTTCATACGAAGGAACATCTCCCCTTTCTATTGATTTTTCGATCAGGCCTTTCACCCTATCAGTTTCGTGGTATCCTGGAAGTACAGCGTTAGCTCTTATCTCGGGAGCTAGCTCGAATGACAGCGTTTTCATAAGACCGATAACCGCCATCCTGACTGAATTAGAGAGGACTAGGTTATCAAGAGATTCTTTCACACTTATCGAGGTGATATTCACTATGGTCCCTCCCCCGTCTTTTTTCAGATGTTCTATAGATGCCTGGACCGCTCTGACCACGCTCATGACAAGTAAGTCATAGGAGAACTGCCATTCCTCATCGGTAGTTTCCAAGAACTTTTTACTGGGTGGGCCACCGGTGCAGGTAACCAGATGGTCGAGACCGCCGAATTCTCTTACCGTAGTATTCACGATCCTATCTATCTCTTCTTTTTTCGTTATGTCCCCTTTCACCGCCATCACTTCTCCACCCCCGATATCCGTTAACTCTTCACGAGTTCCCTCTAACTTCTCTTCTGACCTTCCGTTTATGGCTACGTTCACGCCCTCTTTGACCAACGCTTCAGCAGAAGCTCTCCCCAGCCCACTAGAAGACGCCAGCACCAGTGCGGAATTTTCATCTATTTCGAGATCCATATTATCGTTTAAGTTAATACGGGCAAAAATAAAAATATTACCTTCGCTCTTTTTTTATTGGTGACGATATTGGAAAATACATGTTATGATATATGGGATGAGGGAGAGGTACCAGAAGTAGATACGTTAGTGGCTGGTTTTCCAGGTAACGGATTGATAGGTGGGATAGCGTCTGAACAGATCATAAATTCACTCGGTCTTGAACAGGTAGCATCACTAAAGTGCAGCGATTTTCCGCCGACTGCTGTTATCTTCGAGGGTGTTCCAAGGAGACCGGTCAGGTTTTTTGCTGGAAGAGGTTTTCTATTGGTAAAATCGGACATGGTGATACCTCCTGAATTGTCAGAATCTTTGGCTGAAGCTATAATCAATGAAGCGATTAAAAAAGGTATCAAAGAGGTTATAATCTTCGATGGGATCCCTGAAAGACCAGATTCTGAAGAAGAGAACAAGATCTGGGGTGTTTTGAGTTCTCACGCGGCAGTAGATAAAGCTGAAAAGTTAGACCTCGATGTGATCCGAAGAGGAGCGATATCAGGCATATCTAGTTCATTGTTATTGATCGCTCATGAAAAGAAATTAGAAGCCGTTGGGATGTTGGCTGAAGGGTCATCAAAATTTCCGGATCCTAGAGCTGCAGCTAAACTACTTGAGAAATTCTCGGATTATATGGATATTGATATAGAGATAGATACACTTCTAGAGAGTGCTGACCAACTTGAAGAACAGTATTCACAGTTGATCCAGAAAGCGCAAGAAGCACAGAGAGATATGGAGAGTAAAACCGCTCAACCACCGCCGCTTTATGGTTGAACCGATCTTTCTTCCTCGATGGTCTTAGACTTCCATCTCCCAGTGGAGAAATAGATGAACGATAGGAAGGCTGCGATTATGTTACTACAGGCCATGCCGACCCATATACCTAGAACACCGAGGTTCAATCCTATCCCGAAGGCGGCATAACCGAGCAGATAAGATAAACCCAACCTCAATGCCCATATCCTGAAGAGAGAGAGAACCATGGCCGGCTTGGTGTGTCCCGTTCCTCTATACGTCGAATCGAATATCCTGAAGATACCGAAGAACGGTATCGATATGGAGAAAATCGCTAGATACCTGGCACCTTCGGCGATGACTGCTTCATCCGCGATGAATACTTGCATCAAATTCTCTCTGAAAAAGAACAAGGGTACAGTGATCATGACCATTATCAGGAGGGCTACCATTATGGATTTTTTTACTATCTCCTCCGCCCTCTCTTTGTTCCCTGCACCGATATTCTGTCCCACCATGGTCATGGAAGCTCCAGCGAACCCCCATATAGCGATGGTTATCAGATGGACCACTCTTCTACCGATACCGTAGGCAGCTACAGGTTCTTTCCCGAAGTTGGCCACCAGAGCGAACATGAAAACGAAACCCAATGCACTTCCGGCTCTAGCAACGGTCGCTGGAAGGCCGATGTCTAGTATCTTTTTGATCCAGTCTAGTTTTAGTTTCATGTCTTTTAAAGTGAATGATATGTCGACTCTATCGTTGAACAAAAGATAGATCCCGACGATGGCAGCTATCGTTCGAGATAAAGCCGTTGCGGTGGCGGCTCCAGTCACACCCAATTGTGGAAAAGGTCCGATGCCGAATATCAGGATAGGATCTAGAACGACATTAACTACTACGAGAAGGGCCCTTATGAGCATCGGAGTGACCATGTCACCTGTGCCCCTCAACAAAAATCTGAAAGATATATATGCGAATATGAAAGGCATACTCAGGAGGACTATACGGAGGTAGTTCGTTGCCAAAGGAAGAACGTCAGGTGGTGTTCCGACAGCAGTCAATAGGAATTTTGCACCCAGAAAACCAGATACTGCCGTGACAACTCCCAAGATCATGACGAATGAAAAAACTTGCCCCGCGGCCCTATTCGCTTCTTTATGACCTCCAGCTCCGGTATGCTGTGAAACGAGAGAAACTCCTGCTGTGGATATACCCATCCCTATCGAAAGAAACGTGAAAAGAATAGGCCATGCCGCTGTCGGTGCCCCTACTTCAGCAGCCCCTAATTTGCCTAAGAAGTAGGTGTCGGCTATATTATAAGCCGTATGGAGGGCGCTCGATATCATCACGGGTATGGCGAGTATCAATATCGTTTTTACGATCGGGCCAGAAAGGATCTGTCCCCTTCTTTCTTCTGCTCCTGGTTTTAGAAGACTCACGATAAAGTTTCACGACTATATTTTTTAAATATTTCGGTCGATATTCAACTAGAATAAAGGGAAAAGATAAAAATACGTCTCTGACGTACTTGTTTGTGTGGTAAGATGGATGAAAAATGTGTAGAAATAAACGAAGAGGAGGAGATACCAGAAGTGGATTGCCTGGTAGCAGGGTTCCCAGGAACGGGGTTGATAGGAGGGATGGCTGCTGAACAGCTTATAAATTCACTAGACCTAAAACAAGTAGCATCATTGAATTGTGATGAATTTCCACCGACTGCGGTCATATTCGAAGGTGTACCGAGGAGGCCAGTTAGATTCTTTGCCGGAGATGGATTCATATTGGTTAAATCAGATATGGTGATACCACCTGATATATCCCATGTTCTAGCTGAAACTATAATCGATTGGGCGATAGATAAAGGGGTAAAAGAAGTGATAATCTTCGATGGGATACAAGAAAGAGAAGAAGCGGAGGAAGAAAATAAAATATGGGGTGTTTTAAGCTCACATGAGGCTGAAGATGAAGCTCAGGAGATCGGTATCGATATTATAAAAAGAGGAGCTATATCCGGAATATCAAGTTCTTTATTGTTATCGGCTAACGAGAGAGATCTAGAAGCTGTTGGCATGTTAGCTGAAGGGACACCAAAGATACCAGATCCAGCCGCATCTGCCAAACTACTCGATAAGTTCGCTGCCTACAAAGGTATAGAACTCGACACTGAGCCATTAAGAGAAAGCGCAGAGGAACTGGAAGAACAGTATTCGAAGCTCGTCCAACAGACGAAACAGGCGGAGAAAGAGTTCGAACACCGATCCGCGAGTCCACCGCTTTACGGATAAAAATCCTTTTATCTTTTTATCCATATGTGGTATGTATACATCCTGAGGCTGGACGATAATTCTCTTTACACAGGTATAACGACCGACCTAGAGAGAAGGATAGAAGAACATCGAGAAGGGAGAGGGAGCAAATATGTTCGTTCCAGACTACCGTGCAGATACGTTTATACTGAAGAGTGTGACAGCAGGAGCGAAGCCCTAAGAAGAGAAGCGGAGATAAAGAGCTGGAGTAAAAAGAATAAGGAAGAATTGGTGCGGAGCTTTTGAAACCAGATATAACCAAAAAATAAAAATAGTCATATATTTAATATAAGAACAAAGGAGATGTGAAAAAAATGGGAGATCTAAAATTGGAAAGTTCAGTATTTCAACACGAAACCGAGATGCCGAGGAAGTATGGTTATAAGGAAGAGAACGTGAATCCTCCGCTTATGATCTATAATGTACCCGAAGGAGCGAAATCTCTAGCACTGGTCATGGACGACCCGGACGCGAAAGAGCCGGCGGGCAAGATATGGGATCATTGGGTAGTATGGAATATCGATCCAGAGAGAAGCGTTATACAGGAAGATATATCGTTTGAGGAAGCTGTCGAGGGCAAAAATGACTACGGTGAGATAGGCTATGGAGGTCCGAATCCACCTGATAAAGAGCATAAATACAGGTTTAAATTATACGCTCTAGATACGAAACTCGATCTGCCTGAGGGTTCTACTAAGAAAGATCTGAGAAAAGCGATGAAGGGGCACCTTCTGGATAAAACGTTGTTGGAAGGAAAATACGTCCCTGAAGGAAAATATTGATTTGACACGTTTAAAATGGACCTCGGAAACCCTTTATCCTTCTATTTTTGATTATATATTTTTATAGGCGACCGACTGTAAAAACATACTTTCACATAACCCTCTCCAGAAACTTTATTTATAAAAGAGTAATGAGGTATATCGTAAGTCAATAAAGATGGGATGTCATGGCTTCGATAGCAGAAAAATTAGCAGATAAGCAGAAAGAGATATCAGTCGGTGAATTCTTCGAAAGGAACAAACATATCCTTGGATTCGATTCTCTAACCAAGTCGCTGGTGACCGCCGTGAAAGAGGGTGTAGATAACTCCCTCGACGCGTGTGAGGAAGCGGATATACTCCCAGAGATAAACGTTGAGATAGAGGAAGTCAGCGACAGAGAGTATAAAGTGTGTGTTGAAGACAACGGGCCAGGGATCGTTAAAAGGAAGGTCCCTGATGTTTTCGGTAAATTACTATACGGTTCAAGGTTCCACGAGATCAGACAGAGCAGAGGTCAGCAGGGTATCGGTGTTTCCGCCGTGGTCATGTACGGCCAGTTGAGCACGGGCATGCCTACGCTGGTAAGATCAAAGGTGGCTGAGAAGGATTACGCCCAGGAGATGAAGATCACTCTGGATACGAAGAAAAATAAACCAGACGTTCTTTCGCAGGACGTGGTCTTGTGGGAGGGAAAGGAACACGGCACCCGTTTTGAAACCACCATCAAAGGACTTCTCCGAAGCGGTAAACATTCTGTTTTCGAATATCTGAAGAATACCGCCATCGTAAACCCCCATGCTAGATTTACATACGTCAGGGACGGGGATAAGACCGTATTCAAGAGAGCTACGGATCAACTGCCGAAGAAGACCGAGGCGGTGAAACCACACATAAGAGGTATCGAATTGGGCACTCTGGCCAAGATGGCTAAGAACAGTGAAAGACGTAAACTGGTTTCATTCCTGGTAAACGAATTCAGCAGGATAAGCTACAGCACGGCTAGAGATATCTGTGAAGAAGCTGGGATAGAGGAAGACGTCGACCCCAACGATATGGATGTTAAAGACTGCAAGGCCATATTGAACGCAACAGAAAAAGTCAAGATAATGGCACCGAAAACCGATTGTCTCTCTCCTATCGGAAGTATGCTGATAAAGAAAGGGCTTAAGAACGTTCTTAAAGGATACCGACCAGAGTTTTATTCTCCTCCAACAACCAGGGATCCCAGCGTAGCTTCGGGAAATCCTTTCCAGGTAGAAGTTGGGCTTGTTTACGGAGGGAATCTTCCTTCGGAAGGGCCTGTGAGAGTTCTCAGATTCGCCAATAGGGTTCCATTGATGTATAAGAAGAGCGGATGTGCTACCACCTCGGCTATCAAGAACATAGATTGGAGGATCTACGACCTGGATCAAAAAGGTGGGACAGGTATGCCGAGGGGACCTGCTATAATCTTGATACATGTTGCATCGACAAGAGTGCCTTTCACTTCTGAGGCTAAAGAAGCTATAGCTGATATACCTGAAGTCATCGAGGAGATCGAAAAGGGGCTCCGTGAATGTGCCAGGTCGATGAGGACCCATCTTAACAAGGAGAAACGTAGAAAGAAGGTATCTAAGAAGTTCAAGATAGTCAGAGATATATTACCCATGATCGCTGAGAAATCGGCTGATATCGTTGGGAAAGAGGCTCCTTCTCTTGATAAAGTTATGACGGAGATAATGGGTGTTATCTACGTTGAGAATGAATTCAAGATGAATGGAGAAATCTGCGAATATAAGATCGATCTCAATAATTACACTCCTCAGGAACGTAAGATGAAAGTATATTTCGAGAAACCTTACCCTGAAACCGAACTCCTTTCTTCTAATATCGATCCGAGTCATGACGGTGATTACATAGAATGGGAACTGGATACCCTTAAACCATCCAAATCCCACATGATAGAATTCCAATTCGATGGTGGACTTGAAAAAGAAGATATAGATGGCACCGAAATATACGTAGAAGGCGTACCCAATACGAAACTTATCGGTGCCGAAACACTACCCGACGACTGGGATGTTGAACTCGCAGAGATAGAGGAAGGTGACTGAAGATGAAAGAAAGACACGAGAACGCTTTGGAGGAACTGGAACAGATCGCGCTCAGGTTCTACAATCAGTTGGACGGCGGAGATATACCTACCATGGAGCTGGCTACCAGGAGTAAGAACAATATAAGATTTGAC
>JBNJFO010000079.1:0-7432 GCA_051746905.1 Thermoplasmatota archaeon | reverse complement strand
GAGTTTACTGCCCTACGTTTTCCATGAAAAAGTGGCTAAGTCCTGCATCAAGAACGGAAAACAGATGGTGACCACTTCATACGTATCAGATGAGATCCAGGCTCTAGATGACGAAGCTAAAGAAGCGGGCATCCTGATCATGATGGAGACAGGAGTGGATCCGGGGACGGATCACATGAGCGCTATGAGGGTGATACACGATGTAGAGAACAGAGGCGGTACGGTCAAAAGTTTCGAATCTTACTGCGGCGGTCTGCCTGCTCCCGAAGATAATGACAACCCGTACGGGTACAAGTTCTCGTGGAGTCCGAAAGGGGTCCTGCTTGCAGGGAAGAACTCCGCTAAATATCTCAAGAAAGGAGAGATCGTGAAGATACCTTCTGAAGAACTTTTCGAGAACCACTGGCCCATGGATATACCAGGTTTTGAAGAAGATCTAGAAGCATATCCCAATCGGAATTCACTGCCTTACAAAGAGAAATACGGCCTCATGGACGCTAAAACAGTGTTCCGAGGCACACTCAGATATCCCGGATGGTGTAAAACCATGAAGTGTATGGTAGATCTGGGACTCATGGATGAAGAGGAAAGGGACCTATCGGGTATGACTTACAGGGATATGATGGAAGAGATATCCGGAGGAGGCGAACCTAGCGATACGGCTGAATACCTGGACATATCGGTAGATTCTGATCCGATACATAGGATGGATTGGCTTGGTCTTTTCGAGGACGAATCTATACCCATAGAGAAAGGGGGTTACATAGACGCACTTGTGGAACTGATGCTCGAGAAGATGGATTACAAGGAAGGGGAAAAGGACATGCTCATAATGCACCACATCTTCAAAGCAGAGTTCGACGATAAGGAAGAAAGGATCACATCCACGATGATCGATTTCGGTGTTGCCGGTGGAGAGACTTCCATGGCCAGAACGGTTGGATTGCCCGCGGCTATGGCTGTAGAGATGGTCCTCGAAGAAAGAATAAAAGATACCGGTGTGACAATCCCTATAGAACCAGAGATATACGAACCTATCTTGGAAAAATTAGAAGGAGAAGGAATAGTTTTCGAAGAAGTAAAGAAGGAAGTCTGAGCTCTCACAGCTCATAGTCCAGATCGAGTTCCTTCAGTTTCTCTTCAGTAGGGATGCCTTTCTCGTCCCATCCCCTCGCTTTATAATAATCGCTGAGCATCTGCCTGATCTGTTCTTCGTCCAGCTTCTCACCGTTGAGGTGCTCCACGGGCGTAGGGGTCTTGAACTGCTTCGGGACGTGCAGCGTATCGACTATCTCGGGCTTCTGTTTTAGATTGTATATGCGCTCGAGGTTGTACGTCCTCTCGCCCACTCTGTAGATCTCTTCAGCATCCATATCCAACCCGAAATGGGCGTTCACGTATTTACTCATCCTCTCAGGAGAGTAAACGCTCCTTCCCGTCAGTTTACACGAGCCGAGGGTGTCATGAAGCGTTGTGTAGTTCTCCCTCCATGCTACGTACTCTTTACCTTCTACATCGCTTCTGCCTTTCTGCATCTCGACCCAGTTGCCTTTATCGTCGGTGGTCATACCTCCGCCAAGTTCTATACCGTCGCAGTCAGATCGCAGGTGGCATGCGCCTCTTGTGGACGTGTAGAATCCCAGTCCCATACCCTTGAGGGCCCTAGGATCGTAGGCCGGTGGGGTCAGTCCGTTAACGTGGACCGCCATGTCTTCTTTATGGAATTTATCACCGATATTCTTCACACCTTCCGCAGCGATCTCACCTATATCATCCCTGAAGGCTGTTTTCCTGATGATCTCCCGTGTCTTTTCACCATCTCCGAAATGTATCTCTTCATCCAAGACGCCGTCCTCGCTCAATTTCATAAGAAATCCGATGGTATTACCCATGCCCAGCGTATCCACACCGTAGTCGTCACAGAGATAATTGGCTTTAGCCACTTCTTCGATATCGCTTATGAGTAGGTTGGAACCCAATGAGAAGGAAGTCTCATATTCCACGTCCACTATATCTTCGTAGACCTGTCCGCACCTGCACGGGCACCTGTTACAGCCGTTGCTCTTGGAGATGTGATCTTCCCAGTCATAACTGCTCAGTTTTTCAGCTTCATCGAATTCACCGCTTTCCCAGTAACGTGTCGGGAATATGCCCAGTTCGGAGGCCATACCTGCGAACTTGACCGTTCCGTGAGAGCTGTAAAGGTCGAAACTGTCCTTACCTTCGCCACCCTCTTGAGTGAACTGCTTGAATGCTTCACTTTTCAATTTCTTCAATTCCTCTGGATCCACCGGTTCCACCTCTTTCCACCCGTTGGCAACTATACCTTTCAAGTTCTTCCATCCCATCACGGCACCTAAACCTGTCCTACCTACTTGTCTATCGTCACCGGCTATGATGGCGAATTTTACAAGATTCTCACCGGCCTGGCCGATCACCGCAGCGTGACCTCCGTGCCTGTCTGTCAGTATCTTCTCGGTCCTTTCCGTACCCATCCCACCTAGCTCACCGGCTTCTACTATCTTGGGCCCTTCCTCATCTATCAAAATATAACTAGTCTTCTCCGCCCTACCTTTGATAACAAGAGCGTCGTATCCAGCTTTCTTAACCTGTTCTCCGATACCCGCTCCGAAGATACCTTCGGCCATGATACCAGTCAGCGGTGATTTGGAATAGAAACCGCATTTCTCAGTCATAGGTATCTGGCTGCCGTTTAGAGCTCCTGGAACGAATATCAGTGGGTTTTCCTCTGAGAAAGCATCCGGCGTTCCCTCTGTTTCATCCATCAGTAGTTTGATGCCTAGACCGTTACCGCCCAAGTAATTTTTAACTGTTTCATCATCGAGCTCTTCTTCCTGGATCTCTCCTTCCGTCAGATCTACCTTCAAGATCTTTTTCCAACACCCGGTCATCTAGAACACCTCACTCCCCTGTAACATCGTTGATGGCCAGAAGATCGACCAAAAGCGAGAATCCGGTCTCTTTCTTACCGGCGCCCGGACCGATTATCGTCACGTCGCTGAGGTAATCCGTGGTGTAAGTGAGCGCGTTGGTGGGTCCCATGACGCTTGCCAGCGGATGATCGAGAGGTAGTTTCTCTGGGCTCACTTTAGCTTCGATACCGTTCTCTGTTTTCTTACTGGATGCGATCAGTTTGTACCTGTAGCCTTCTTCTTTCGCCTTTTTGACATCTTCAAGAGATATGTTCGTGATACCCTTTCTCTTTACATCAGACAGTTCGATATCGGCACCCATGACCGTGTTAGATATTATCAAAGTCTTGCCCTGGGCGTCTATCCCTTCCACGTCTCCGGTCGGGTCTGCTTCCGCGTAACCGAGTTCCTGCGCCTTCTCCAAGGCATCTTCGTACTCCATCCCCTCTTCCATCTGGCTCAGTATGTAATTGGTGGTCCCGTTGACTATGCCTTTGATCTCCGAAATCTCACACCCCGCTAGAGTCCAAAGCGCTAGATTGATAGCCGGTGTACCGCTCATCACGGTGCCCTCGAATCTATAACGAACTCCGTTCTTCTCTGCCAGTTCCAAGAGTTCTTTCGCCTCGTTGGCCACCGGACCCTTGTTGGTGCTGACGACGTGTTTCCCTTCTTTCAAAGCTGTTCTGACGTGGTCTAATGCGGGACCGCCGGTCTCCATATCCGTGTAAGTCACTTCGATTATGGTATCCGCATTACTCTCTTTTATCGTCTTTATCGGTTCCCACCCGTTCTCATCGCCAGGGTAATCGTCGAGGTTGTTACCATCTTCGATGTACTTCTTCACTTTCTCTAGGTCGAGTCCGTCTTCCTTGTAAACCGAACCTTTGACCATATCAGAGATAGCCACTACATCATACTCGAAACCGTACTTCTCTTCAAGCCAGTCTTTCTTCTCGATCAGGATATCTCCCAATCCCTGCCCTACTACACCGAATCCTATGAACGCCAATCTGAATTTCATCTTTTTCACCTATTATATCTCTGAGTAAAACAAGTCATTTGATTACTTAATATTTTCGAGATTGAGAGTACAAAAAGATTGTAATATGATAAACCGTTATCTTAGACGGTGTAAGAATGGACGTATTAGTGACCAGGAGTATCCCGGAAAACGGTATAAAGAAACTGAAAGAAAAGTACAACGTCGAGGTCAACGAAGAATCTAGAGTTCTCAAGAAGGAAGAGATCATCGAGAGAGTTGGAGATAAGGATGCTTTACTGTGCCTTTTGACCGATGAGATCGACGAAGATATCATAGAAGCTGGAGGACAACTCAAAGTCATATCCAACTACGCTGTGGGGTACGATAACATAGATGTGGAAGCGGCCACCGAGAGAGGTATCACGGTCACCAATACACCCGGTGTTCTAACCGACGCCACCGCCGATATAGCCTGGGCCCTCATGATGGCGGCGGCTAGGAACCTGGCAGAAGGAGACCGTTTCGTCAGGGAAGATAACTTCGAAGGATGGGACCCGATGTTGATGTTGGGTCACGAGATATGTGGAAAAACGTTGGGGATAATCGGGATGGGTAACATAGGCAGTGCAGTGGCGAAGAGAAGCACCGGTTTCGACATGGATATCATATATCACAGCAGATCGAGAAATGAAGAAGCAGAGGATGAGTTCGGCGCTGAGAAAGTGGACCTCCAGACTCTTTTAAAAGAATCAGATATAGTATCACTCCACGTCCCGCTAACCGATGAAACCGAAGGCATGATAGGGTGGAAAGAATTCAAGTTGATGAAGGATACTGCCATCTTGGTGAACACGGCCAGAGGAGAAGTCGTGGACGAGGAAGCACTGATAGAAGCCCTTATAGCGGACAGGATAGCCGGGGCGGGTATCGACGTTTACGCCGACGAACCCTACGGAGCGAACCCTGATTATTATCCACTAGATAACGTTGTCCTCACCCCTCACCTGGGCAGTGCTTCATACAGAGCTAGAGAAGGGATGGCCGACATGGCAGCCGAGAATCTGATAGCGGTACTGGAGGGGGTCAGACCCGATAACATCGTCAACCCCGATGTCCTCTGATACGAGGAGCTTATCAAATTCAAATAAAAACCGCAAATCTTTAAACGATGTAATCTTAGGGGATAGATGCTATGATAAATAAAACTGTTAAAGAGATCCAACTCAGCGGGATAAGGAAGATGTTCGAGATGGCCGACGAGAGTGCTATAAATCTCGGGCTCGGACAACCGGATTTTCAACCACCTACGGATGTTATCGAAGCTTACAAGGACGCTATGATGGAGGGGCACAACGGCTACTCTTCGACATACGGTCTTTCGGGACTGAGGGAGGAGATAGCAGAGCACTACTCCATCTACAAGCCGGGGCTCGAAATGGATAACGTCCTGGTCACCGTAGGCGCCACACAGGCGTTCAAGATAGCTTTGGATGCCATCGGTGACGATCATATGGAAGTGATGTATCCTGAACCGGGATTCGTCCTTTACGAACCTCAGATAAAGTTGTCAGGATCTAAACCGGTCTCGTATCCCGTGCTTCAGGAGAACGGATTCGTTCCTTCCGTCGAAGATCTCGAGGAAAGGAGAACGTCGAAAACGAATGCGATCATAGTGAATTCGCCGGGCAATCCTACAGGAGGTGTGTTCAGTTCTGAAGATGTAGATGACATCATCAGTTGGGCTGAAGAACACGACTTACTGATCATATCCGATGAAGTCTACGAGATGATGATCTACGAAGGCGAGCATCAATCCTTCCTTAGAGATTACGAGAACGTGATCGCGATAAATTCATTTTCAAAGACCTTCGCCATGACCGGTTGGAGGATCGGTTTCATGGTGACGAAAAAAGAATGGGTCAAAGAGATCGGTAAACTGCTTTACTATAACATTGCCTGCCCCCCGACCCCCACCCAGCACGCCGTGTTGTACGCGGTGAAGAACAGGATGGATTTCATAGAAGAGATGAACAAGGTGTTCGAGGAAAGGAGGGATATAATCGTTGACAGGATCAATGATGTACCAGGATTCGACTGCCTCAAACCGAAGGGTGCTTTCTACGTGTTCCCGTCCTTCGATTTCGATCTTACTTCTCAAGAGCTGGCGATAAGGATGCTGGAAGGAGGGTTATTGGCTACACCCGGCGACGCTTTCGGACCCGTCGGAGAGGGGCATATCAGGTTCTCTTACGCTAACTCCAAAGAAAATATATTAGAGGGTATGGATATATTGGAAGAGATGGTATCAGAGTTTTAGAACGATGAGGTGCTGATGGCGAATATCCTACAGTTGTGTGTCAGGTATCCCCCTGCCCCGGGAGGTGCTGAGACGCACGTGAGATCCCTTTCTCAGGGATTAAAAGAGCTGGGTCATTCTGTGGAAGTTTACACCAGCGATCTTTACAAAGAGTTCCCGTTCACCAAGATGGAGAAAGAGAGAGAACGGGGTCAAGAGATACCCGTGAAGAGGCACAGGGCATTCACTCTCCCAGGCGATCTCCACTACGTTTTCTACCCATCGCTCTGCGCATCGATGATGAAAAAAGAATTCGATCTATATCACGCACACTCGTACGGGTATTTTCATGTGAATACTGCAAGTTTTTTCAAGAACCTGAAAGGAGTGCCCATGGTTTTGACCCCTCACTACCACCCCCGGTGGAGCATGTGGGGCGGGGAGAAGAGGGAGAAGGTCCGGGGAATATACGACTCGCTGATCGCTCAGCAGGTCATCGACTCTGTAGATAGGATAATAGGCGTTTCTAGGAACGAGATATCGCTGCTTTCGGAGGCGTTAGACGTACCAAAAAAGAAGGTCAGGATAATACCGAACGGGATCAACGAGGATGACTTCACACCGATCCCGGGCGGTGAGAAGTTCAGAGATATGTATGATATCGATGGAAAGATGGTGCTCTTTACAGGAAGACTGGCCTCCAACAAAGGTCTGATCCACCTGGTTGAAACCATGCCCAAAGTTCTAGAAGATCATCCCGATACAACTTTCGTTGTGATAGGTGAAGACGAGGGGTTGCGTAGTGAGATAAAAAAAAGAGCTTCCCGGCTAGGTGTCGAAGAACATCTCAAGATAATAGATTACATCGAAGATTATTCCGTTTTCAAGGCTTCATACAGCGCTGCTGATGTGTTCTTTTTACCTTCGGAATATGAGGCCTTCGGGATAGTACTTTTAGAGGCGATGATGTGCGGGACTCCCTGCGTTGCTACCCGCGTAGGCGGTGTTCCAGAAGTTGTATCCGACGGTGAGACCGGATATCTGTGCGATTATGGCGATACCGGAGATTTCGCTTCTCGCATCTCGGAACTGCTGGAGGATCCGAAAGGAAGGAAAGGGATGGGGAGGGAAGGTCGGAAGCGTGTCAAGAAAAAATTCACCTGGAAGAAAGTCGCCCGACAGGTATCGAAGGTCTACGAGGAACTTCTATAAACACAT
>JBNJFO010000078.1:0-7559 GCA_051746905.1 Thermoplasmatota archaeon | reverse complement strand
GGGCGAGATAAACAACTACACCTGGAACTATACTTGGACCGTTCCAGAGATACACAGCGACGATGTGAGTGTGATCGTGAATGCTCAAGGGCTCGGACACAAAGCATGGGATATCGTGGATATTGAGATCGATTCAAAAGCACCAGAGATCGTTAATAATACTCCCGAAGAGGGAGAGACCATAACCACGGATTCATATATAGAAGTGAAATTCGACGAACCGGTAAATATCGAAGATCTTGAGAACAATTTTACCCTTTACCAGGGGGATAATGAGATACCTGGCTCTGTAAACGGTATTGATGGCATGAGAACGATGCGATTCTTACCAGATGAATCATTCACTAGGCAGTTGAGTTATAACTATCAATTGAAAGGAGGGGTCCGAGATCTGAGTGATCCCGGTAATATATTGAATGCAGACATGACCGTGGAATTCACGACTGTCGAAGGCCCTCCTGAAGTCACGGTAGAGGGGCCCGAGATGGATGTAGAATACCGGATCGGAAACACGACTTACATAAACTGGACAGTGGGAGACGGAGATCTCGCTCAAAACCCTATAGACATATCATATTCTTTGGACGGGGGAGAAAGCTGGATCACTATCAAGAATAACACGAGTAACTCTGGTTCATACCTTTGGAAGATACCGAAGAAAGCCATGGTGAACTACCCTGTCGATAACGTTAAAGTGAACGTTTCATGCACTAATCAAGACGGTTTTACAGGTTACGGCTATTCCGTCCCATTCACAATATTCGAGAACAGACTTCCAGAAGTCGAGATATTCCGACCTTACGAAGGTATGCAGGTGGTGAGGGGGCAGAAATATACTATCAGTTGGGAAGCTAAGGATGAGTTGGAGTTACCACGAAGACCGATCGTGATATCTCTCTCTACCGATGGTGGAGCAAGTTGGAAAGTCATCGCTCAGAATGTTAGAAACGAGGGTAGTTACTCATGGACAGTTGAAGGAAAAACAGGTAACGCCACCCTCAACGTGACATGCATAGATTCGAATCAAGATCCAGGTTGGGCTCATTCACCAGTATTCAAGATACTCAGAGAAAATCCACTGAACCTTTCTTTGAACCCAGATAATGAGAGTTTCTATTCAAGAGATTTTGTAAATCTGACATGGGATGCTCCCCCTCTTATCGAAGGTGAACAACGTGCAGTTATCAACTTCACAGGCGATGGCGAAAATTGGAGAATTATGGAAGAGATAACTGACGACCGTAACTATTCTGTTATCAGATTACCCTTCGAGACTTCTTCCGATTGTAAATTCAAGCTGACGATATACGATTCTGATGGGGTATTATATAAAATAGATAGCAAAGAGTTCGAAGTGTTTCCCAAGATAGTAGACCATGATATCTCATATCTCGGAGATTACTTCATGATATTGATAGAATTCGATGGATATGTAAGTCTAGGCAGGATGGAGAGGGCTCTGACCATCTACAAAGACGGTGAACCGATGGATATATCTAGGGATAATATATACCAGAAGACTTCCAGCACGCTGATATATCTCTCACCGAGACTACCTGAAGGTAAATATCGTGTGGAATTCAATTCCTCTGATATCGGTAATAGAGACTTCGAAGATAAAACAGTATTCACCTTCGAGGAGGAAGGAACCGAAGGGAAAATAGTCACTTACTGGCCCATGCTGTTTTTGATACCTTTGGCGCTGATAATGTTCTACCTGTATAGAGGAAAAGGAGAAAAATCGACACGAAAAATATCCTCGGATATGGTAGAGATCGAAAGGTGAGCTAAAGAATCAAAATTTCTTAACGTTCTCCTACAGCTATCCACGTATCAGAATCTTCTACGTAAGGAGAGAAATCGTATCCACCGAAATGTTTGATGTTGCTGAAGCCGTTCTCTTTCAATATCTCGTCTACCTCCTCCTCTGAGAAGAGCCTAAGTTGTATCTCATAATCACCCTTGATCACTTCACCACCCTTATCTACGTGGAGATGTTCCATTATCTCGAGCATCTGGTTTTCGGGATGATAACTAGATTTGTTCCTCTTCCAAACGGTCCAATCCTCAGGTGTATCTCGATACGTTCTAAATTTCTTTTCAGGTCTTTTGAATTCTTCATCAGGTAGGGGATACAGTTCCAAAGCGACTGCTCCTTCTGGTCGGAGGTGTGCGTATGCCTTCGCTAACAGTGAATCGACTTCTTCTCTTTCTGTAAAGTGATGAAAGTCACCAGTAGATATGAAAACGAAATCAAATTTTTTATCCAGCTTGAAATATCTAGCATCCTCTTTGATGAACTCTACATTTTCAAGGTCTTCCCCCTCAACTCGGTCCTCGGCTTCGTAGATCATAGATTGGGTCACGTCGATACCAGTAACATTATATCCTTTCCTAGCTAGACCCGCTGTCAGTTCGCCAGTGCCGCACATAAGATGTAATATGTCATCTCCATAATCAGAAGCTAGATCCGCCCAAAATTCAACTTCTTCGTCCCTCTCAGGAAAAAAATAATCGATCGTTTCAGCGCGTAGAGCGTATATCTCCGTCATGTCTGCCGGGCGTACTCTTTTCATAGGGATGAAAACAGGCTCTGCGTATTTAATTGTTTTGAGGCCAGTGGAAGATTTTAATCGTTACCTAGTGGAACTAATCCATCGTTTGTTATCTTGAATTCAACGCTCTGTTTTTCCGCTATCGACCGGTGTTTTATTATCCTGGCGAGCCTGATGTGTGGACCTATCTCGTCGAGTTCTATTATCGTTTTTGCGCTGTGATATAAGATGTGGCCACCTACCGGTTGATTCTTATCCTGACTTTGATAAACTTGAGTTGTGACGACCACGGGGATATCCTTCTTTCTCGCGAGTTTCAGCATCTGGATGAGCTGGTTACCCAAGCGAGACGAAACGTTCTTCTCGTCCTCGTCTTTTAATAAAGCCCTGTAAAAGATAGTCAAGCTATCGACGATGAGAAGTTTTACGTCCATGTTCTCGGTAAAAGAGAGCTTGATGGCTTTTTGAAGGAACTTTTCCTGTTCTGCGTATGAGTGTGCTCTGAAGAAAAGGACGTTCGACATCACCTTTTCAGAATCTTCACCAGAGATCTGGTTCAATCTTTCGATGGACACACCTTCGGTATCTATATAGATTACCTTGCTATCCTGCAACGCTACATTCTTAGCTAATTGCAGACATAGATTCGTCTTACCGCTCCCACCTCCGCCGTAGAGTTCTGTGACCGTTCCCGACTCTATACCTCCTTCGAGTAAGGCATCGATAGCACTGCATCCTGTAGCCAAGCGCATACCCGAGCGATATATGTCTACCATATTAGGTTTTATGGTGAAAAGGGTTAAGGCTGGACAATCATATTTTTATATGACTCGGTATTTACGAAGAACCCCCCTAAACTTAAAGGTAAATATGGTACATGCTAATTTTCCTTTTAGCGAGGGTAGCCAAGCATGGACAAAGGCGCAGGACTTAAGATCCTGTCCCGCAGGGGTCCGAGGGTTCAAATCCCTTCCCTCGCATACTTTACTTTTCTGGAGTGTAACGGAGGAAAATAAAGTAGAGGAGGAGCGAGTGTAACGAGTTCCTACGAATACGCAGGGAGGCGATAGCCTTCCGAAGTAAAGGGGGACATTAGTCCCACGAACTTTTTATATTTCTGAGCGATGAGAAGAAATTAAAAAGTAAGCAGAATCTTTGGCAGTATTTGTCAAAGATAAGTGGAATTTTTAATTCCAGTGAATCTATGATTCTGCGGGATTCCGAGTGTCTTCGACCGAGGAAAAGAGGAAGCTCTGATTCTTCCAGCATACTTTACTTTTCTGAAATATTACGTAGGAAAATAAAGTAAAGAAAGAACCTTCTTTTTTCTAAAATAACTGCACCTGCACGTCTGATATCATCTTCAACAGATCCGAGACATCTTATCAAAAATCCCCGCCACCCACAATCCTTATTATCTTCTTTTTCTTTGGTTTACACATAGGCGAGTTGATCTAGTGCTAGAAGAGATGGAAAAAGTTAGTTTCGAACCGGATCTCATCGGTAGGGAGCAGGAAATATCTAGATTAAGGGATTTTCTTGAAGAAGCAAGGAAGGGGAACGGTTCAACGGTTTTCATCTCCGGGGAGGCAGGTGTAGGTAAAACAAGACTCGTTGAAGATCTGGTCAGTAAGGTGAAGGAAACTGATATAGAGATAGTTAAGGGGTGGTGTCTTGCAGATAATATCGAACCGCTCATGCCTGTTAGAGAGGCACTCAGAGAGATCAATCTCTATCACCTTATATCTGGAGCGCCTCCACCTAAGATCATATCGATATACTTAATGGATTATGACGGTAATGTTTTAGAGAAGGCTGAAAGGAAAGAATCTAACCTTGACCCTGCTATCTTTTCAAAGATGCTCAGTTCTGTCCAAAGCTTTGTAAAAGATTCTTTGGACCTTATGGGTGAAGAAGGCGGCGGCGAACTGAGCGGTATAACTTATGATAAATACAACATATTCGTTCGTTCATCAGAAGATTTCTCTTTAGCTACAGTTGTTGAAGGAACGGTCAACGAGGTCCTGATCGACGATGTTACGAATACCTTACGTGAACTAGAGAACAAAACGAAAAAAGAGGAAGATACAAAGTTTGAAACAGTCGATATAGGCTGGTTCATAGAATCAGGCAAATACGAAGGTGTTCACCTGGTGGACGATCCAAAACTTAAACAGGAGAATATGTTCGATAATGTAGTTCTGGGTCTTCAGCGTTTATCCGAAGAAGACCCGATAGTATTCTTCATAGATGATCTCCAATGGGCTGATCAGACGACCCTCAATCTACTCCATTATCTATCTAGAAATGTAGAAGATATGCGCATGCTCATATTGGGCACTTATAGACCTGAAGACATCGTTAAAGGAGTATCAGATAAAGATAATCCACTCCTCGATGTACTTAATAATATGAGTGCTGAGGATCTGTATGAAGAGATAGAACTCGATAGATTAGATAAAGATTCTACGAGAGTTATTATCGATTCATTATTTGATGAAACACAATTTGATGAAGATTTTATCGATCGTATCCATCATGAAACTGACGGCAACCCACTTTTCATAGTCGAACTGTTGAATCTACTCATAGAAGAGGGACATATAGCAGATAGAGATGGATACAGGCTTGTCAAACCTCTGGATGAGATACATTTTCCTTCGAAGATATACGATGTGATCGTCAGGCGGTTGGATAGGTTAACTAGTGAACAGAGAGACATATTAACATATGCCAGTGTGATAGGCGAAGAATTCAAAAGCAGAGTATTAGAGCATTCTATGGGTATGAAAAGGATAATCCTGTTAAAAAAGCTGAATGAGATCGAGAATACACATAACGTAATAAATTCATCTGGATCAAAATACAGCTTCGATCATAATAAGATCAGAGAGATATTGTATGAGGATATCAACTTAGAATTGAGAGAAGAGTATCACAAGTTGATAGCAGAAACATACGAAGAATTGTATGAAGGTGATAAGGATGAAGTTATTTTTGAGTTAGCCAAGCACTGCTATCGTGGTGGAAAACTCGAGAAAGCATTTTCTTACTGTAAGAAAGCGGCTAGAAAAGCGGAGGATAATTATGCTAACACTCAGGCGATCGAGCTTTATGATGATCTTTTAGACATCCTTCAAAAGAGCGTTACTATCGAGGATGCCGACTCAGAAAAGATCGAGATATTACAGAAGAAAGGGGATTGCTTGAAGAGGATAGGTGAATGGACACGAGCAAAAGGATCCTACAAAGAAGCCTTGAACATTTCTGAAAAGATAGAAGACTATGAAAATATTGCTGATAGTAAAGTTAGTTTAGGCTCGATCTACAAACGTGAAGCCAGATATGATAAAGCTTTAGCTCTCTTCAAGGAAAGTTCTGATATCTACGAGGAGATCGATGATAAAAGGGGACTGTGTGAGGCAGTAGGGAGGGTCGGCTCTATTTACACAAATAAAAGTGAATATGACGAAGCCATCAAGCATTTCAAAGAGATGATGAGGATAGCAAAAGAGATCGGTGATAAGAAGCTCATAAGCAGATTCTATGGAAATATGGGCAGTGCTTATTACGGGTTCGGCGAGTTGAATAAAGCATTAGGATATTATGAGAAAAAATTGGAGATAAAGAGAGAGATAGGAAACCCTCTAGAGATAGGTTATACGCTTGTCAATATGGCGAGTATCTATTCAAGATTACAAAATTACGAGAAGACCATCGAGTTCTGTAATCAAGCCATGGATATAGTTGAAAAAACTGGAGACAAATTGATGGAACAGAACGCTCTAGGAAAGTTAGGCATCGCCTATGCTGAGCAAGGGAACTTTTCAAAGGGACTGGAGTATTACAAGAAAAAAATATCGATATCTGAAAAGATGGGTGATAGGCGTAGTGTGGCTTATGCAGCTAATAACATCGGAGAATTGTACCGGCAAAAGGGAGACTACCAAAAGGCCCTTGAATACTATCAGGTGGACCGAGACATCTCTAAAGATCTAGACGATAAAAAGGGTTATGCGATCACCATCGGTAACATCGGTAATCTTTACAAACTGATGGGACAATTTGACAGCGCTATCGAATTCTATGACGAATCGATAACTATAGCTAAGCACCATAAGGCAAAGGATATCGCCAGTTATTTTATGTGTAGTAAGGCAGACCTGTATTTCAGGATGGGACGGGTAGAAGAAGCTAAAAAATTGAATATCGAGGCGGGGAATATCGCTGAAAAGATCGGCTTAGGTAAAGCATTATTTGATTCTAGATTATTAGAAGCTAAGATAGTTGCAAGAGAAGATAAAAAGAAAGGAGTGAAATTGTTAGAGGATATGTTAGATAGAGATCAAAGTGACCCTAACAAGGCGGAGCTCCTCTACGAACTATTCAAGATATCCGATGATGAGGAATATAGAGATGAGGCTATCGATTTCTACAAGATGTTATACGAAAAAAACCCTTCGAAAAAGTACGAAGATATACTTGATGAATTGAAAGGATCTTGAAAAAATACCCCTCTTGTCTAACGACTTTTTTCTCCAGGCCAGATAATCTTGTGAAGCTGTGGGAGAACTCTCACTTTCATTTTTTCTTGGATAACGGATTCAGCGATCCATCTTAACCGCTCTTGTCCCCCTCCCGCGGGTTGGAAGATGATCTCCGTATGATCCTGTGCTTTTTTACAGATTTTCTTTGCAAAATTATAATCTTCCTGGTCGGATATAACGAATTTGAGTTGATCCTGTTTTCGGAGTTTATCTAGGTTATCGTCCATCATCTCTTCACACATATTAGAAGATGGAGTTTTGTAGTCCATCGAAACGATAACTCTCCTATCTACAAGAGGTTCGATATCGATAGATCCATTGGTCTCGACCAGCACCTCGAATCGATCTGCTTCCAATAGAGCGTCGATAAGCTCTATACTTTCTTCCTGTATGAGTGGCTCACCACCTGTCAAACAGATATTTTCGTAGCCGATGTCCTTTACCTTTTCTAAGATCT
>JBNJFO010000077.1:0-7574 GCA_051746905.1 Thermoplasmatota archaeon | reverse complement strand
GAAAAGGATGATAAATATCACCTCTGTGGACGGTGTTTACACGGCAGATCCAAGAAAAGATAAGGATGCGAAACGGATCCCAGAGTTGGATTACGACGAACTCATCAGCATAGTATCTAAAGGTGAAAAGGGCGCCGGGCCCAACATCGTTTTCGACCCTTTGGCAGCGCACATAATAAAGAGAGCGGACATCACTACTTACATCGTTTCTGGAGACGATCTAGATAACATCGCTTCTTGTATAAAGGACGAGGATTTTCACGGGACGATAGTAGGGAGATGAAAAATAGCTCTATGCCGTTATCTATATACTCTAAATAGTCTATATAAGGTATTTTCATATACATATTCTATTTACTAACAATACGTTATGTTAGGTCTTTCACCATTACAAACGGTCTTACTTTTCAGCGGTCTAGCCGCCGGCCTTTACATGGCTTGGAACATCGGGGCTAACGACGTCGCGAATTCCATGTCAACCGCGGTCGGTGCAGGGGCGATCACTTATAGGCAGGCCATCGTCATAGCATCCATCCTCACAGTAGCGGGTGCTGTGCTGGTCGGTGGGCACGTAACGGCCACGGTCAAAGGAGGTATCTTCGACCCTTCGGGTATCGATGAACTGCACCTAGCTTTAGGAGCGCTTTCAGCGGTACTCGCCGCGGGTTTGTGGGTCACGATAGCAACATGGAAATCCCTCCCCATATCTACATCACATTCGATAATAGGTGGGATGATGGGATTCGGATTGACCGTCGGAGGGCCGGAGATCATCTCTTGGTTCACCCTCGGGAAAGTCGTTTTGAGCTGGGTAACGTCGCCTATATTCGGAGCCATACTGGCTTTCCTCATTTTCAACATAATCGTTAAGCTCATATTCAATTCCGACGAACCGTTCGAGACCGCTAAAAAGACCAGCCCCTTCTTCATAGCCGCTACATTCTTCGTCATCACACTTTCCTTGTTCCTCGATACCGCTCTTTCCGTACAACTGTTCGGAAGGCAGATCACCATCCCGGAATCCCTGGGGATAGCGTCCGTCGTGGGTGCCGTCTTCGGGTTAGGGGGTAGGGCTTTCATCATCAGGGGTGCCGAGAAAGGCGATAACTACGAAGGTGTCGAGAAGATATTCTGTAATCTCCAGGTCATCACTTCATGTTTCGTTGCTTTTTCGCACGGTGCTAACGACGTGGCCAACGCTATAGGCCCGCTCTTACTGGTGGTCGAAAATACCGTTCCAGACAGTTCACAGTTCTTCTTCCTGGGTTCCACGCAACTGTTGTTGATGGGGGGTGTGGGTATCGCCATCGGTATCTCCACATGGGGATACAAAGTCATCAAGACGGTCGGGTTCAAGGTGACAAAACTCACGAACACTAGAGGGTTCTCGGTGGACTTCGGCGCGGCTACGACCATACTGGTAGCGAGTAAATTGGGTATGCCTATCTCGACCAGTCACACAGTTGTAGGAGCGGTCTTCGGAGTGGGACTGGCAAGAGGGTTGGAGGCCATCGACCTGTCCGTGATAAGGAGGATCGTCGTGTCTTGGATCATCACCGTTCCGATAGCAGCGATCACCTCAGTCGTGATCTATCTGACCTTGGTCGGGATTGTATGATGCATAACATTAAAATCGTATGAAAACAATACGGATGATATTATGGGAGCGAAATACAGAAGGTCCAGCTTGGAAGAAACGTTCTTCGAATCACCTTTCGACGGCTTGAGAAAACATTCTCTGATAATCAAGAAAGCGATAAAAGAGCTGAAGGTAGGAGTTCACGATTATATCGACGGGGATTTTGAGAAGGCGGAGGAACACTTCGATAAAGTTTCAAAACTCGAGCATAAAGCCGATAAAGTCAAGATCCATATCAGGGAGAACCTGCCGAGTTTTATCTTCATGCCGATAACCAGAGACGATTTTATGTCCCTGCTCAGGGAATCAGATTCGATCTTGGATCACGCCGAGGATGTAGGTGTACTTCTTCCCATGAGAGAAGAGCCGGTCCCTGATTTCATATCCGATGAACTGAAAGAATTTTTGGCCAAGGTCTTCGAGACCGTGGAGGATTTGGAGAAGTTGATGGATACTTTCTCTGAACTACTGGAATCGTCCTTCGGTAAGAAATCCAAGGAAGAAGCTAGATTATTCCAGGAGAAGATCAGCCACAACGAGTGGGAAGCAGACAATATCGAGAAGAAGATCGCCAAAAAGCTGTTCAATTACGATGAAAAACCACTAGAGGCGGTCCATCTTCTTAAAGTGATAGATAGGATGGATTCTATAGCCGACCACTCTGAAAACGTGGCCGACATGATAGACGCCTTCCTGGAATCGAAATGATATGTTTCTATATATAGTAAGGGCGATTAAATAGATTTGGTAAATTCTAAATAGGGGCGACTTTTAACTAATTATATGCCCGAATCTAGAAAAGTACAGATCACCGGCGGTTCTACTTATATCGTTTCTTTACCGAAATCATGGATAGTCGAGAAGGAGGTGGAAGCTGGAGACAGCTTGATCCTAGCGCCTCAGGAAGATGGCTCTATAGTGGTCAGTCCAGAGAGAGAATACGAAAAGAAAGCGACGGTCAAGGAGATATCTACGAAGGGGGAGACACAGGATTCCTTGATACGTTCGCTCATCGGAACATACATGGCCGGATATTCCAAGATCGATATCAAAGATAAGAACGGGATAAAACCGGAACTCAGGAGCGCCATCATGAAGTTCACCCGGATGGTCATCGGACCTGAGATCGTTGAAGAATCGGATAACCGGATAATTTTGAAGGACCTCATCGATCCGTCTGAATTTTCACAGCGCAAGGGTCTCCGGAGGATGTACCTGATAGTCAAGAAGATGCACGAAGATGCCATCGAGGCTTTCATGAAATCCGATACCGAGCTCGCAAAAGACGTGATCGCCAGGGATGGAGACGTGGACAGACTTTACTGGATGATAACTAAACACTACAACATGCTTTTAACGAATCCCAGGTTGGTGGAGAGCTTGAAGATATCTCGGGAAAGGAGTCTCAGTTATATGCTGGTTTCACGGGCCATGGAACGCATCGGAGACCACGCTGCGAGGTTAGCGGAGAACACCTTGGCCCTGACGGAAGGTTTTTCCAACGGGTTGAAAGATGATATACATGAGGAGAGCGAACTATCGCTGGATATCTTAGAAAAATCCGCAGAGGCGTTCTTCTCGGAAGATCTTAAGACGGCGAACCGGACCATAGATCTGCGTGAAAAGTTGGAGGGTATGAACGACCGCATGATGAAGGACGTCAAGGAAGAGGAAAAAGAGAACGTGACGCCTTTATCGTACATCTTAGAGAGCATATCCAGAACGGGTTCCTACGCTACAGACATATCCGAAATAAGCATCAATTACATAATGTCTTCAAGCCGATGATAAAGGAGTGGATGGAAATACTTTATATTGATTGTACCATCAAGGCACGGCGAAGAACTGATGTCTAGGATAAGAGATCATCGGGAACTGATCCACAGAACGAAGTGGAAAAATCTCATCGTTTTAGACGCGTGTAGATACGATTATTTTAAAGAAGAGTGTGATTTATCGGGTACTCTATCCAAGGCCCGTTCACCGGCATTTGAGGGAAAAGGTGCCCCCACATCGGTATGGTATAGGAACGTGTTCTTAAAAAAATATCCTAATACTATCCATATATCGTCTCACCCCCGTGTCAATTCAAAGATGGAAGTGGAAGGTTTCGAAGGCTTCAAACACTTTGAAGAGGTCATAGATCTATGGGATACTGGATGGGATGAAGAGTTCGGAACCGTTATGCCTGAAGATGTAACCGATGCAGCTATCAAAACAGTCCAAGACCAACCTGAAAAACGACTTATCGTGCATTACATGCAGCCTCATACGCCTTACTTATCCCTGGGCCCACCACGAACGAAGAAGAAAAAGGAACCCCAGAGCAGGACTTCATTTTTTAGAAGACTGCGGAACGGAGCGGTTACAAAAGCTAGAAAGATCATGGGGGACATGATGGCGGTCAGGTTGATGAAACTATTCAGGTTACCCCCGTTGAGCCCCATGGACGATGCGCTGAGAAGGGTCGGGGCCGAAGGGGTCGAGAAAGCGTATAGGGAGAACCTCAGGATCGCCCTGGATTCGGTCGAGAAGCTCCTACCGAGTCTCCGTGGAAAAACCGTCATTACGGCGGATCACGGTGAACTGCTCGGTGAAAAAGGAAGGTTCGGGCATGATTTCGACGGTGGAGAGGTTTTAGAAACCGTCCCATGGTTCATTGTGGAGGGGGAGTAGTTTGATCGACCAGAAGAAAGCAATAGACGGAGGGAGATGGGACCATCTGCTCATACTAGATGCCTGCAGATACGACCTTTTTAAAGATACATACGGTAAGTATCTGGATGGAGAACTGAAGAGATCGCGTTCTCGCGCTGTCTGTAAGAAAGGAGTCGCCACCTCGGAGTGGTGCAAGGCTACATTCACTAAGAGATACGATGATATCGTCTACGTTTCCACAACACCACACGTCAATTCTTTTTCGGAAGTGAACGGTTTCAAGGCCTCGGACCACTTCCACAAGGTCATAGATGTGTGGAACACCGGTTGGGACGATGAAAAGGGAACGGTACTTCCCAGCGTGCTGAACGAAGAGATTTTGAAGGCTAGAAAAAGATTTCCAGACAAGAAGATAATCGGTCATTACATGCAGCCCCACTTCCCCTATCTCACAATGGATAACCCCTTCAATCCAAAGAATAAAGATCCCGGCGCCCACGATAACATCAAAAGGTCGCTTCGCAATTTCTTCGGGTCTAGGGTCAGGAGGGTTCTGGGTGGGCGGGCTACCAGGAAGCTGGTGAGGACTCTTCACCTCCCGCCGATAAACCCCATGGACGAAACACTGAGAAAGGTCGGCCACGACGGGCTCGTGAGAGCATATAAAGATAATCTGGATATCGTTCTGGAAAGCATCGGTAAATTGACGAGTGCTTTGGAAGGCGAAGTGGTGATAAGTGCTGACCACGGAGAATACCTGGGTGAAGATGGTTTCTACGGGCACTCTTACCTTCCTGAACATCCGGTTCTAAATGATGTTCCCTGGTTCGTTGTTGAAGATAGATAGATAGATAGATAGATAGATAGATAGATAGATAGATAGATAGATAGATAGATAGATAGATAGATAATAATCGAGCACTCTAATCGATCTTTTACAACTCTTTACCTTTTAAAGATACGTAAACTACTCCACCTATCAGAGAACTTATAAGACCGATCAGTTGGACCAAGAACGATAACGAGACCGCCTGTGCCGTTGATGCACCTACCTGTGTGAAAAAGTAGATGTAGAGAACTTCTCTGACACCGAAGCCCTTTATGGATATCGGTAAGAACAGGAGTATGGCCGTTATGGGTATGAATATGAAGAAATAAAACAGGTTAACTTCCATCCCGATGGATAGAGCCAAGATGTAGTTGCTGAGTATGAGAAGTGTATGGAATACGAAAGAGATCATCAGGGCTTCGGAAAGCGCCCTTTTCTTTTTACGGTAGAGATTGACCGAACGGTATAGTTTTCTTATCTTCTGTCTGATGGAGAATGGGTTGAAATTTCTGAATAGTCGATCGGAGATAGCGATCAGTTTGTGACCCAAAGACTTCTTCCAGATGAGCAAAGTTGTGAGCAGCATCAAAGGTAGGAATACCAGATAGACAACGACCACTATCTCGAGGGGGAGTCTATCAAAATACAGCGTTGTTGAAACGAGTGCAAGTGATAATATCGCGGCTATACCTGTGAACCTCTCCATGAAAACAGAGGAATAGGCTTCCACGGCTCTTTTCGAGACCTTGGACATCTTGTGGGCCTTTACCACATCTCCGCCTACGTTGGTCGGTAGGAACATGTTGAAGAAAGTGCCGATGTAATAGACCTTCCAGACATACAGAAATCCCTTGACCTCTTCCTTAGCCCTGAGGAGTATCTGCCACTTCTTGGCGCTGATGGCAACCTTGATTATTGTTATGCCGATGACTATCAAAAAATAGAACTTGTTTATCTTTACGATCTCTTCCCAGATCTTATAGGGGCCAGCCCTATAGATGACGAAGGTGATAAGTGAAAGGCTGATGACGACCTTCAGAAAGGTCTTCACTTTTTTACTGAGTTCTATGGCCATCTCAGCCCCCTAATTGGGCGGGCATATATAAAAAACATATGAAAAATTTGCACAATCAGAACCGATTCTGCTTACTTTTCATCTCTCACTTATAAAAAGTGATCCTAGACTGGCATCTTCAAAATTATTGAGAGATGAAAAAGCTCATATAAACTCGAAGATTTTGAGTGCCCGTGATGAGATACCTACCTGACGAGTTGGTCGACAAGATCTCAGATATCCGTGGATGGGTTGAAAAGAGCTCGACGAAGAAGCTTCTATCCGTCATGCTCATCGTCTGGCTGCTGCTTTACCTCCCAGCATCAGTTTACCTCTCTTTAGGGATGAAAGACCACCATCACGACTTCTATCCCAGCGGCGCCGCTCCTGAAGGTATAACCTCGAAGGATTACGGGGTGGTCACGGGACCTATCCAGCTCGATAATTCGTCCAACGGTAGATTTGTCCTGGAGGTCGAGAGAGGAGAAAATATAGGTTTCAACTGGACCGCATCGGATTACGACTCTTCGAAACACATAGGCCGTGTCAACGTCTATTACGAACTGGACGGTGACGAGGGTAAAGTGAGGTTGAAGAAGACCGGAGAAGGAGAGGAGCGTGTCACTTGGTATGGTGAGAACAGATTCCACAAGAACGGGACCCTCAGGTATTATTATAGGGCGGATAAGAACGATATCTCTAAATTTCACCGACGTGCTTCCGTTATAATAGAAGGTGGGAATCTATACGAAGATATCCAGACCGGTCCCCCGCCTTTGATAAACTTCCTGATGATACCACCTACCCTGCTCACCCCCTCTGTAAGTATGGGTGGAGCTTACTTTTCCTTTCAGATATATTTCTCTTTGTTCACACTTTTTAACGCCTTCATATTGTATTTTTCATTCAAAGACGTCGATAAAGCGGGTGCATTCTTTGCAGGCATATTGTTCCTAGCCAATCCTGTGACGCTTTCTAACATACATCAGGATGAAGCCGTGGTCGCATTCATGATACTGTTGCCGGTCTATTTCCTGCTGAAGGAGAGGGAAAGATTCTCCTCCATACTAGCGGGTCTTTCGGTTCCGGTCAAGGTCTGGGGTCTGTTCCTTTATCCATTATTCCTCATCAGAAAGGACAAGGACCTGAAGAAAGGGCTCATCAGGGTAGTCACTGCTCTTACGGTGACGATATCGATCTTCATGTTCTTCTACCTTCTTTGGGGGGAGAAAAGTGTATGGTTCTTGAGTCAATACTCCGGCCAGACCAGTGCCTTGAATATGGGGCCCGTATCGTTCTGGGGCAGATGGTTCGCGGTTTTCCCAGGTGCCGCTGATATCATATCTAGAAAGGTCATACTCGCCTTGATCGGTGTTTCCGAATTGGCGGTATTC
>JBNJFO010000076.1:0-7603 GCA_051746905.1 Thermoplasmatota archaeon | reverse complement strand
GGATAGATGGATTGTATGACACCGTCGGGGAGATACCGGTGATAACGTTGGGGAACAAGTATGACCTGATCTCAGAGTTCGATGACGAAGCCGACGGGATGGATTTCGACGAGTTCCTTAGAGGAGAGCATCCGCAGGTGATAGATTTCTACGAAGAGAATCCCGAATTCGGTGAGATGCCTTCATTCGATAGGGTCGAAGAGAGCGAGATAGAAAAGATATCTGAAGAGATAAACTCGCACTACTTCAAGACCAGCGCGAAGACGGGTGAGAACGTAGAGGGATCATTCCGGATGTTGGGCGAGAAGATCTTAGAGTCCATGATCCAGAAAGGTGGACTTAGATGAACGGAAAAGGAAACGTGGTGATGCCCATAGAGGCCTTCGATGCTTTGGAATCGATACTCAAGAATCCCGATACGGATGTGGATAGGTCTTTCTCCGCTTTCGGTTACAAGTGGGGAGAACGTATGGTGGACATGATCGAAGAGCGATGTTCTAGAGATGAACTGAAACAGTATGTGAAACAGATCTCTTGGGAGGCAGGGATAAGCAAGATGGAGCTGGTGGAGGTGGGGCAGGATATCAAGATAACCGTGAGGGAGACCGGCATAGATAACACCGATTTCCTGGGAGGTTTTCTTTCAGGAGTGATATCTAGACTTCTTAGTGGTGAGGAAGAGAGCGAACAGTTCGGTTACGAGTTGATAGATGAAGGCGAAGATAAGATAACTTTCAAAGTCTCCGAGATACGTGTAGAAGGGGGTGTGGAAAAAGAGGAGAAGGAGCCGATGAAATATTCCGACCTGAATTTTGGTGAGAAATATCTGGTTCTGGAGGAAGACCCAGTAGATGCTGAGAAGTCTTTCGATATATTACACGATTTTGTAACCCACGGATCCCCCGGGTTATGCATGACGACCTCTTACCCTTCCAAGATCAAGGAGAGATACGGGTTCGAATCCACCGAGATAATATGGCTGACGGATTACAAAACGGGGTCGAGTGAATTCAGGGAGTTGGATCCCAAGAGATTGGAGTTCGAGATATCTAGGGATGCACGGAAGTTCTTGAAGGAGGGGGAGGAAAGTGTCCTGATGGTCCACGGTATAGAATACCTGATAAGGCATAACGGCTTCGATAAAGTATCGGATTTCATGGACACCCTGAGCCGTATAATATACGCTAACGATAACATGCTCATATGTCCCATATACCCAAACGCTTTAAGGGAGATAGATTATTCCAATCTGAAAACCGTGTTCAAAGTTATAGGTGAAAGAAATGACTGAACAATTCAAAAGAAAGGTGGTCTTGCTCGGAGACGGTGCCGTGGGAAAGACTTCTCTGGTGAGGAGATATGTTGAGCAGAAATTCTCTGACGAATACATAGCCACCATCGGAGCGAACTTCAAGAAGAAAACCCTGGAATACAAAGATGAAGATATTGTTCTTAACTTGATAATCGGAGATCTTCTGGGTCAGAAGGGATTCCAGAACACCCAGAAAGCCAACATGAGGGGTGCCAGCGGAGCTCTGCTTGTCAGCGACTTGACCCGTGAGAAAACATTGAAGTCGATACCGGATTACTGGATACCTCTTTTGGAAGAAGTCCTCGGGGAAGCACCGCCTATCGTATTTTTAGCGAACAAAGCCGATCTTATAGATATGGATGACGAGGATGCGAAACAGTTCAGGAACGAACTCCTGGACTTGAGTGAAGAACACGGTGCAAAGTTCTTCTTCACCAGTGCGAAGACCGGAGAGAACGTCGAGCAGGCCTTCAAAGATATCGGACTCCTTTCGCTGGACAAGAGACCCAGCAGTTACTACGACGACGAGATATACCGTGTAGAAGAAGGGATATCCACGACTGATGCTCTGGACCTGATAAAAGCTCAACTCTATCTGGAGCTAGGTGGCGAGGAGTTCGTAAATCCCATACTGCAGAGACAGCTGCCGGTTGCCGGTATCGAAGATATCAACGTCACTCCGAAGAAGGAACAGCTTGCTGACCTTATCGATAATCTCAAAGATGTGGAGATCGATTTCCTCGGAGAAAACAAGGCGAAGAAATTCCATACCAAGAGGAAGGTCATCCTGAACAAGATAGAGTGATATCCGAGAATAACTTTTATAACTTCTCAGGCTTTTTATAAAAACCATGAAAGGATTATTCATCGGTAGATTTCAGCCGTTCCACAATGGGCACTTGGCGATAGTTGAACAGATGATGGATCAGTGTGACTCGATAATAATAGGCGTGGGAAGCGCTCAGAACCAGAGGGGGATGAGGAACCCACTTTCAGGGGGAGAAAGGATAGAGATGATCAGAGAATTTTTCGACAGTAGAGGTATCGGCCCCTACGAGATCTATCCGATACCGGATATCAACTGTTACCCCGCATGGCCTTATTACGTCAAGACCATCTTACCGAAGTTCGATGTGGTTTATGCCAGTTCAGATGTAGTATTACGTCTCTTCAAGAGCACTAGAGTCGATGTTGAGAAGATAGACGAGATCAACCGTGACGAGTGGAAGGGGTCCGAGATAAGAAGGCGCATCAGAGAGGGCGAAGAGTGGAGGTCTCTGGTTCCCGATGAGGTAGCCGATTACCTAGAGGATAAGAAGATGGCCGAGTACGTTCAAGCGGTCATGGAAGCCATACCGGATGTCGAGAAGAAAGCGGCACATCTTTTGACGAAAAGAAAGAAGACAATATCCACTGCTGAGTCATGCACCGGCGGATTGATCGCTCATAGGTTGACCAACATACCCGGCTCATCGAACTACTTCGAGAGAGGGCTGGTGACTTACAGCAACATGGCCAAGATAGAACTGCTGGGTGTCGATGAAGACGTTATCGAAGAGAAAGGTGCAGTGAGCCGGGAGGTGGCCGAACAGATGGCTGAAGGTGTCAGGGAATTATCCGGAACAGATATCGGGCTCGGAACGACGGGCATAGCCGGTCCCGGTGGTGGAACCGACGAAAAACCGGTGGGGACGGTTTACATGGGTCTCTCCTGGGGAGATAAAACTGAAGTGAGAAAATATAACTTCGCCGGGAACCGCGGCCAGGTGAAGGACCAAACATCAGAGATGGCTCTAGAATGGATTACTGATATCTTGGAAAAATAGTCTGGATAGTCCTTCTATAATTCTTCTATCTCAGACGCTATCTTTTTCGCTCTTTGGAATATCTTTTTTATATCGTGTGTAGAATCGAGTAGAACGCTCAATATCTTGTTCCTACCTGCGCTGACTATCAATATCCTTCCCTCTTTCGCGTCTATAATGACTTTCTCCGGACTGCTCCTGTCCAACTCTTTGTTAGCTGTGTTGGCAGCTCCGACGATGGTGGCGCACATTATAGCGAAAGTCTCTTCGTGGGTGCTCGGAGGGAGGTCCGAGTTCAATACTATCCCGTCTCGGGAGATAACTGCAGATCCGAGGATACCTTCCTGTTTCAGTTTTTCCAACACATCCGCTTCAATCACCAATCATATCACCTTCAAAATCCCTTGACCTCTATCTCGAATTCACAATGAGGGTCTCCCATGCTCTCACATCTTACCTCGGTAACCTCCACCATTGAATCCGTTCCTTCTTCGTATATCGATGAGAGGATACCTCTTGTTCTGTGGCATGTTGGAGTATCAGAATTTTCCTGCACCTCTACTCCTCCTTTAGCGATGGCTTTCTCCTCTTTCAACTCTATCTCATCGACCCAACCTCTCGCCTCTATCAACTTGCCGGCCTTTTTATGGAAATCCGCATCGTCAGGTATCACTTCCATTATCCCCTTTCCGATGACCTTACCTTCTCTGAAGAAAAGACCCTCGTATGCCGTCGCCATGACACCACGATAAAATTTTGCGATTTCCTTCAGTTCTTCCTGAGATAGTTTGACAAATTTCATGGTTTCAACTCTTGAATTTTAGATACATTCTGGACACAAGAATTGTCCGTTCTTCAAAGTTAGATTATCAGAATAAATATCACAGCTTTCACAGTATCCCGACGTTTGTATCTCTGGTGGTTCATCGTACTCTTCGAGTCCTTTCGTTTTCTCTCCGCCTATCTTGGCGTATTCCCTGGTTATCTGTATCAGTGTTGGTGAAAGTTCTAGGATATCGTTCTCGGTTATGACCCCGATTATCTTGTCACCGCTCATGACAGGTAATCTTCTGATATTCATCTTGGACATCATCTCAGCACATTCTATGATGTCCTTATCTCCAGTTATAGTGTGGACTGGATGTGACATGATCTCCTTGACCGTAACCTCCGTGGGATCGACACCCTCTGCAACTGTTTTATTGACGATATCCATCTCGGTGACTATGCCCTCTATATCTCCATCTTCGTCGAGGACTAGAAGGCTGCCCACCTTGGTCTCCTTCATCAATTTGGCCGCTTTCTCGACGGTTTCCGTCTTTCTGATTATTATCGGATTTACCGACATCACATCTTGGATACGTATGTCCGGATACTCGTCAAAGTTTTCCATGTTTAATCTAATAATAGAATATTAAAGTATGTGATAAATCTTTCGAAACGAAGTGGAGGTTATCATATCGAAAATATTTATACCCCCTCTTTGGTTATCACCGATAGATGGACTTTGAACTAGAAGCTGTCCTCTATTTCAGCGGGGACGTTAAAGAAGCTGGAAGCGATATCGAAGAACTGATCGAAGAAGCTAATGAAGATCTTCTGAAAAGAGGTGTTCCCTCGGGTGTAGAGGGAGGTGCCGAGGTCGTATCCTTTTCTCTTGTGGAAGAGGATAAGCTCGAGGTCAAGATAGTTTCCGATAGATACGTGAGAGCTCATGACGCCCTGCTCAGGTTGAGGAAGAAGCTCAGCCAGGAGATGGGTAAGAAGCATCACGTTGGCGTTAGAGATATCGAGATAGAGGATTACCAGGTGCGGTTCGAAGTGGAGAAAGAGCCGAAGGAAGCGGTGGAAGTGCCCTATGTGGACGATATCTCCTTCGAAGATAGGGACTGCACCATAACGATTACCGGACTCGGCGAGGAACAGCTCAAGAAGAACTACGTGGACAGGATCATCAATCGCATCGGGGAGAAGGTGGACGCCCAGTATTACGGTGGAAAGGAAGAGATGTGGGAGCTGGTCTGGGAATCCGGAGAGAAAGAGATGGTCTGGGATAAAGACCCCACCGATGAGATGGAAGAAAGAGGGTGGCTCAAGAAGGGACCTACCAAGGGAAAATGGTTCTACAGGCCTGAAGCGGCTAAGATACTCGAGACCATGAAGAAGATCGCCGTGAAAGAGGTCTTGGAACCGTTGGGTTTCCAGGAGATCATCGAGTCCATGATGGTGCCCTTCGACGTTTGGATAGATACAGGGCACATGGAAGGTATCCCCAACGAGGCTTACTATGTTTGCGAGCCCAGGACCAGGGATCCCGGAGAGTGGGAGGAAGTCGTCGACGAGATAAAGATATCACGTGAGGTTCCCATGGAGAAGCTGGACGAGATGACCACCGGTGCTAGATACGGCATATGTTACGCTCAGTGCCCGGTCGTTTACTGGTCTCTGCGGAACCAGACCATCGCTGATGAGTCACTTCCTGTTCTGATCTACGATAAGAGCGTTCCCAGTGCAAGATACGAATCCGGCGGGCGGCACGGTATCGAAAGGGTCGACGAATTCCACAGGATCGAGCCGGTTTATATCGGGACCAAAGAGCAGCTGCTGGAGTTGAAGGAGGGGTTGATCGAGAGATACAGATATGTGTTCGAGGAGATCTTGGAGCTTGAATGGAGGATGGCCAGGGTCACTCCGTTCTACTTACAGCAGGCCGGGGAGACAGAGGAGGATGAAGAAGAGGACCACGGTCTGGGAACGGTGGATTTCGAAGCTTATCTGCCATATCGGGGGAGCAGGGAAGACAGCGAATGGCTGGAGTTCCAGAATCTCTCGATATTCAAGAAGTATACAGAATCATTCAATATAAAATCTCAAACTGAAGAGCTTTATTCGGGCTGTACCGGTATAGGTCTGGAGAGGTGGGCAGCGGCTTTCCTTTCGCAGAAAGGTATCGATCCGGAGAGATGGCCCGAAAAGTTCCGACAAGAGTTCGGAGATATGCCGAAAGGTTTAAAACTACTCTAGTGTAAACCATGATAGGCGAATTAACCAAAAAGTTGTTATATAATATATAAATACAACAAATTCACCCACTCATAATTCAGAGGAATAAAGATGGCAAAAGGAAAATCCAGGCGCGCAGGAAGACGCGTAAAGGACAAGTGGAAGACGAAGAGCTGGTACAGGATAGTAGCACCGACTATGTTCGAGAACGCAGTTGTGGGAGATACACCCGCTACGGAACCAGAAGATCTGCTCGGCAGAGTGACGGAAGTCAGTCTGCAAGACCTGGTAGGTGACTTTTCGAAGGTCCACATCAAGGTTAAACTCAAGGTGAACGGTGTCAGAGGCGGAGAGTGCGTTACCAGGTTCATCGGACACGACATGACCACGGATTACATCAGAAGGCAGACCAGGAGAAGAAGATCCAAGATAGATTCCGTTTTCGATGTCAGGACCAAAGAAGGTTACAAGATAAGGTTGAAGATCTTGTCCGTTGCCGACAAGAGGATCAATTCATCGATCAAGCGTTCGTTAAGGAATAAACAGCAGGAGATCATCGAGGACACAGCTAGGAGATCTACGCTCTCACAGATGGCTCAGAAGATATTGTTCGGCGGTTTATCCAAGAAGATACGCAAAGGTTGTAAGAAGATCTACCCGTTGAAGAACGTCGAAGTGAAGAAATCGGAAGTGCTTTCGATACCCAGTGACGAACAGGTCGAAGACAAGATCATCTCTGAAGAAGAGTTAGAGGAAGAGAAAGCTGAAGAGGAAGAGCAGGAAGCCGAAGAAGCGGAAGAGGAACCTGAAGAAGAAGTGGAGAAGGAACTGACAAAACCTGAGATCATCGACGAATTCCAGACGATCGAAGGCGTCGGTCCGACCATGGCCGAGAAGTTGTACGACGGCGGTTTCAGATCCTTGGACGAATTGAAGGAAGCTTCCCAAGAAGAACTCACAGCTGTAGAAGGCGTAGGACCGGCATTCTCTGAAAAGATCCACAAGGCACTACAAGAAGAGTGAACACGCTTTTTGTCGGGATAGCTCAGCTTGGTGGAGCGCTAGACTCATAGGGAAACGAAATAGCGTTCTAGACGTTTTCAGGAGAATATTTTTTCCATTTACCTGGGACATCTAGAGGCCGCGGGTTCAAACCCCGCTCCCGACATCTTTCTTTTTTCAAGGGTAAGGGGTTTGAACGGAGGTTCACGAGTAAAACTTGTTTTACGAGTAGTTAGAACAACGAACATCGTGAGTTGTTCTGACGCAAACCCCGCTCCCGACATCTTTCTTTTTTCAAGGGTAAGGGGTTTGAACGGAGGTTCACGAGTAAAACTTGTTTTACGAGTAGTTAGAACAACGAACATCGTGAGTTGTTCTGACGCAAACCCCGCTCCCGACATCTTTCTTTTTTCAAGGGTAAGGGGTTTGAACGGAGGTTCACGAGTAAAACTTGTTTTACGAGTAGTTAGAACAACGAACA
>JBNJFO010000075.1:0-7641 GCA_051746905.1 Thermoplasmatota archaeon | reverse complement strand
TGAGGTAAAGTACTCTATTTCTGGATGAGAGAGAATGAAATTTCTAGTGAAAGATTTCTTCTTAAAAAATGAAAATAAAACGTTCGCATCGATAACTAATTTCATATAAACAAGTCCTCATGATGATATATTACGTTCTATCTTCTTCTTGACCTGTTCGTTCACTTTTTTACTCAACCGTTCGATGTCCTCATCGGTTAATTCACTCTCCTCTAAAAGTTCATCCATAACTTTGAGAGAGAGCCTTCTTTTAAACTCTTCTAATACAGCTCTCTCAGCAACTTTATCCCATTCGATATCCGGGAATTCGTCCGTTATTTTGCTTGGTATCTTGATCTTAAGGTCCGACATCTTTATTCAACACTCAATAACCATTTTAATGCATATTAATAATTTCGGTGATGTTCCTGAGTATGTTATTGACAGGTTGAATATTTTACTGTTCTGTTTTATGAAAGGCCCACTCGTTCGATCACTCACTTCAGGGCAGACCCCGCAGTGTTCAGAACTGATTTCAACTTACCTTCTAGCACGTTCACCCTCGACCTCAGTTCGCTGTTCTCTTTCTTCAGTTCGTCGAACCTCTTCCGGAGTAGTTTATTAGGGCCCTTGAACACTTCCTTATTTTGATCAGAAGCGATATCGATCGTATCCTTTTCATATCCTCTGAGATAGTATGTCAACTTGACCTGGATCTCTATAAGATTATCCAACTGGACATCATAATACAAGCTCTTCATGCCAGTCTTCAGGAGGTTCTTATGGAACTCCAGGTCACCGGTCACCATGACATCCTCTTCTTCCATAAAATCCGCGATCTCAAAATCCAGTTTCCCGCTGTGCTCTTTATCGATCTCTACGAATCCATCGTCGGAAGAGAGTTCTTGGAAATCTTTTATCTCTTGGACCGATCGTGAAGGCAAGTTCTCGTCCAGTATGATCTTCATGGTCTTCGATATGAACTATGGTAGTTTATATTTTATGCGCTATCTCACACCACAAGGTTAATTAATTACTGATATAATGTTTTGAAAAGCCTCTAGGAGGGCTAAAAAATGAAAAAAACAAGAATGTTTTTAGTTTGCCTTATTGTCGGCGCGTTCGTATTGAGTGCTTTAATACCCATGAACGCTTCAGCGGAAGTTACTAAGCCAGAATGGGAAGAAGGCCGATCGTGGTCCTTCGGATTCGAAAAAGACCTGGATACACATATGGATTCCTCATCCAATCTAGGCGGTGGACTCATGGGTTCGGGCTCAGGTATCGAGAGCATGAAATTCGATCTCGACGGCGAAGTCGGATTCTACCAGATATACAAAGTGACCGATGTGACGGATGAAAGATACACCATGGATATAGAAGCCGGTGGTGGGATACATATCGACGGTAGTTTCTCGGTCAAAGGTGACTTCCCGAAAGAAGGTGAATATACGGTAAATCTAAGTGATTATGAGGGCATGGACCAAAATATACCAAAAGAAGAGATGGAGATGAGTGGTGAAGGTGGTCTAGATGTGGTTATAACTATAGAAGGATACGCTTACTTCGAAAGAGACACGATGGCCATGGAAGAAGTTCACCTGGATATCTCTGTAGAGATGGAAGGAAATTTTGAAGGTAAGAACATACCCGGCGGCGACAGTTCCATGATGGGTACTTCTTATTCTATGTCTGATGATTACGAGAACTATGAGATCACCTACGAATACGAAGATGTAGATGCAGATATGAGCGGTTCTATACACGCGACATTGGACATGGTGGTCGAAGACGGTATGAATATGCTGGAGTTCCCCTTCGGTGTCGATGACCAGTGGACGATCGATACCAACGCCACGATATCCGGTAGTTACAGCGGCGAGATCGATGCTTCTGGCTTACCATCTATGATCGAAGGGTCCATTGACGATGAAAACATGACCTTCCCGATAACCATTGAAGACATGGATATGGGGGAAGAACACGTGGATAACGGTATTATAGAGGAACACACCCAGGTGATAAAATTGAACGCTGAGTGCACAGGGACCAGCGAAGTAGAACTGGAAGATGGAACTACGGGAACCGCTTATATCGTAGAGTATACCCTGGCCGATACTGAAACGTCTTCAGATGAAGAGGATTACAAGGCAGGCTACGCCGAAGGCTATGCCGAAGGACAGGAGGACGATGAGAACGGAACCTTCGGTTACGATTACGATTCGTACGATTACGACACCTATTATTCTGGATATATATCAGGTTACAATGCGGGATACTACGGCTGGGAATATGATGACACTTACACTTCATACGAATACGATTATGAGCAGGAGATGACCCTCTTCGAGCTTCAATACTGTCCCGAAAACGAATTCATGATGCCCGGCGGTATGACAAGCATATCAGAAGGTATGGCTGGAGACATGACAGGAGATATGGGCACCGAGATGGATATGATATCGGGTCTAGCCGGAGTGAACGAGGACGACATGACCATGAAGCCCATCAGTGAGAGCGAGGCACAGGAGAAGATGGACTCTATAACGGCCATGCCGGAAGATGAAGGAAGCTCGATACCAGCACTATTTTCACCTCCTCTGATATACATCTTACTCGGAGTGATCGTGATAGTAGCACTTCTAGCTGTTCTTGGATTGAAGAAAAGCGGCGGCAGTAAACAACCGGATTATCCTCCTCCACCGCAGCAGCCCTATCAACAGCAGAACACGGATCGATATCAACAAGGTGAGAGCGGCCAGAATACGGATGAGAGATGGGGGCCCTTGAACGAAAACGATGAGAGCGGCATAAGTAAGGATGAGAACATAAGTGAAGACGGTATGTTAGAACGCGGCCCTAGAGATTATTAAAACCGATTTCTTTTCTTTTTTTCTTATTTACATATATGAAAAATATATTAAGGGATTATACCATAACTTAAACGTGATAATATGGTAGTTAAGATAGATGAAGACGCGTGCATAGCATGCGGCATGTGTGAAGAGGCGTGCCCGGTCGATGCGATGACAGTAGATGATGTGGCCCATGTAGACGAATCTAAATGCGATGATATAGGGGACTGCGTAGCGGTCTGTCCAGTAGACGCACTTTCACTATGAGCAGATAGGATAAAAGGGCAAATATTTTATACCCCTAATTCCTGCCATCCAGCGTGATAAGATGGTAGTCAAAGTAGATGAAGATACATGTATAGCTTGTGGGCAGTGTGAACCAGAGTGTCCTGTCGGAGCGATCACGATAGATGATGTCGCCGTTATCGACGAGGACGCCTGTATCGATTGCGGTAACTGTGTAGACGTGTGCCCGGTCGATGCTTTGAGCTTATAACTAAAACAAGAGAACTAAAAAAACCGATTTTCTTTTTTTTCATTTTTTATCTATCAGGTCTATCGCGTATTCTCTTCCCTCGAATTCTTCCACTATCATCTCGCTCTCTTCGATCATCTCTTCAGCGAGATCATCGGGATAACCTTCTTTGTAGATGACTTTCTTTATTCCTGCATTTATCAGTATCTTAACGCATAGAACACAGGGATGGTGAGTAGAGTAAAGAGTGCCGTCTTTTACAGATATCCCGAAGACCGCTGCCTGGATCACCGCGTTCTGCTCGGCGTGAACTCCTCTGCAGAGCTCGTGTCTCGTGCCCGATTTGATGTTCATCTGTTCTCTCCTGCACCCAACATCTTCGCAGTGTGGGAGGTCCTTAGGTGCTCCGTTGTATCCCGTGCTGATGATCTGCTTATCTTTGACGATGACCGCTCCTACTTGACGGCGGAGGCAGGTCGATCTTTCAGCGGCTAGTTCCGCCATGGCCATAAAATATTCATCGTTGTTCGGTCTGTCCATCTATTAGTGTAATAGAAAGCTGTTTATCAACCTTTTCGTTATCATAGAGATAATTATGTAAAATATATATACCGATCCCGCAATTCAAATAAACGCCCGTGAGAAAAATGGAGGTAAAAGTGGAGAACGTGGTGGCTTCTGCGACCATAGGCGAGTCCTTCGATCTGGACAGAGTATACGAGGTGTTGGAGGGATCTGAGTACGATCCAGAGAAGTTCAAAGGTGTTATCTTCAGGATCAAAGAGAAAGATATTGGGACCTCAGTCCTGATCTTCAACAGCGGCAAACTGGTGATCACAGGTGCTTTGGATAAGGATGAAATAGAGAGGACGGTAGATCATATGAAGGAATTGCTGGGGAAGGAAGGTTTTTCAGTCTTAGACGACCCGATCGTCGAGATCCAAAATATCGTCGCGACCAGTGATTTTGGAAGTACATTAAATCTGAACAATGTAGCCATCTCCTTGGGATTAGAAAAGATAGAATATGAACCGGAACAGTTCCCCGGATTGGTCTACAGGATGGATGAACCCGCGCTGGTGATGCTTTTTTTCGGTTCCGGTAAGATCGTTTGTACCGGTGGTAAGAACATCCAGAACATAAAGAAAGGGCTCGAAAAGGTCTCGAAAGAGCTCATAGATACCGGTTTTTTGCCAGAGAAAAAAAATAAAAGGAACTAACTATTCCAACTCTTGTCATGAAAGATTTCAAAGATGAGTTGTTCGCCTTGGGAAGGGACGTGTTGGTAGCGTTCCTCATAATCGGGATAATCTTGGGCAGCCTGTATGTTTACAGTGCAAGATGGCCGCCCATGGTAGTTATCGAATCTTCAAGTATGAGTCATGACGATGCATCTCCACCTACCAGCCAATTGGGTATAATAGATACAGGAGATATCGTTGTTGTAAAAAAAGCTGATCGTGATGATATCGTTACTTATGTAGAAGGTATGGGAGAGGGTCACAAAAAGTACGGTCAATACGGCGATGTTATCATCTACAGGCCCATGGGTAACGATAAGAGGACTCCGATAATACACCGTCCATTAGTTTATATCAAATATAATCACACTTCAAAAGGGACCGGTTTCGATATACCTGCACTCGAAAAGTTAGAATACGGAGAGGTGTGGGAAACGAGTCAGGGCGAAAAAACTACCTGCCTGAACGATACGCTCACTTTACACGACTACGGATATGAAAAGATCGAGGTAACTATCGACCTGTATCAATTATTGACCTATGCTCATTCAGGATACATCACAATGGGCGATAACAATTTCAGACATAATACAGGTTACTACGACCAATCGGTCGGTATCTGTCCCGCACCTATCAAAACTGAATGGATCGAGGGGAAGGCTAGAGGAGAACTACCGTGGTTCGGCACTCTGAAACTTGTATATCTGGGTAAAACAGGTATGGTCTCCTCTAACACGTGGAGGAACCTATGGATATCCATCGGAGCGGTGATCGTCATTCCTTTCGCTTTAGATATAGCTATCAATCGCCTTCTAAAAGATGAGGAGAAAGAAAAGATGATAGAAGAAGAGAAAGAACAAACAGAACATGAATCAGAACAGGATAGGAAGAAAGAACAACTTCGCCGCATAGATGAAGCTGTAGAAGATATGGTCAAGAACGACGACAGACTGTTTTGATGGTATCGCTGCTTTTTTACCTTTACCCATTATAGGTCAGGATCGGGATTATCAGATCAGCTTCGTCTGAGTCTGTTTACCTAAAGGGTAAGCATCGATCTCCTGCACCGTTTTTATCGAGTCATCCTGTTCTATGGTTTTGATCGTTTCACGATTGGGGACGCTGGCCTGGATCTCCCTGGTTCTGCCACGTCTACCGAAAGATTTCACCCGTGCGTTGATAAGACCCAGCATATCTAACTCAGATATAAGGTCGGTTATCCTACGTTGGGTTAGGGGATCCATACCGGATTGTGTTGCCAGTTCTTTGTAAGCGGAATATACTTCTCCGGTCGTCAGCTTGTTCTTGCCGTTCAGTTCTTCTACTAGTATAGAATACATGACTATCTTGGAGTGTGTCGGTAGAGTTGTTACCGCTTCCCTCACACAGTCCTGTTCTATCTTATTCTTAGCTTTGTAAACGTGATTTGTATCCACGTGTGGGTTCTTCTCCCTTTCCGCGATCTCCGTAGCAACTCTCAAAAGGTCGAGAGCTCTTCGGGCGTCTCCGTGTTCGTGTGCCGCCAGTGCAGAGCACAGGGATATCACGTCTTCCTCCATCAGGTCTTTGGAATCGAATGCTTTATTGACCCTATCCGTCAATATATCTTTTAGTTGATCGGCATTGTAAGGCGGGAATATCATCTTCTCTTCTCCCAACCTGCTTCTTACTCTAGGGTCTAAGAATTCGGTGAACTTTAGATTGTTAGAGATCCCTATAAGACTGACCTTGCTTTTTTCAAGCTCGGAGTTTATCTTGGAGAGGTGGTACAGCACCGTGTCGCCGCTTTTCGAAACCAGTTTATCCAGTTCGTCCAATATTATTACGACCACCCTAGGTCTTTCATCGATCCTCTCTTTTAGGGCTTCGTATACTTTCTCCATGGGCCATCCTGTGAAGGGGATCTGTTCACTCCACTCGGAGACGAATTTATTGCCTATATTTTTCATGACTCCATAATGGGTGTCCACGACTTCACAGTTTATGTATACATATTTCACCCTATCTACGTTGTATTCATTGAATTCGTCGTCTAGAGTGCTGTCCGCTTCGGTCATCTTCAACCGCTGTATCTCCCTTTCGAGGTAGCGAACAACGGCGGTTTTTCCTGTTCCAGTCTTTCCGAATATCAGGACATTGGACGGTCGGTTGCCTCTCAACGCGCTTACCATTATAGAAGCTAGGTCGTTTATGTATTCCTCCCTGTGAGGTAATTCTTCTGGGATATAGGTCGGGCGTAGTATATCCTTATCTCCCTTGAACAAGGGCTTTGAGTTTATGTAAGAGCTAAATACGTTTTCCTTCATTATTTTCTCCCCCTGATCCTTTCAGGGCTTCCCTAAGCCCCCTGCATTTCATGTGGAGATTCGGGGATAGTCTCCAATAACTTAAAAGGAGATCTTTTGCGTATAATATCACCTTTACCGAGCAGGGAGTTCGGGAAATGATACAATATTACATGTATAAAAAAAGCTTTCGTCAGACAAGTCCTGGTGAACTTCACGAGGGAATATAAAAAGATAGTGTATGACGCTTTATATACCTTTATATAGTAATAAAGAGCGATAAGTATATTATTTATTATATTTAGGTCGGAAGATTTCTATTTTTTCGGCACCCGAAACGCCGGTTTCTCGTCGATATCGATGGAAAAATTATTCTAGATTTATTTTTCAAGTGAAAACAGCCAGTGATATTATTCCAGTTGAAATCCGTCGGCAGGAGAAGGGGGATAATCTCCATTTTTTATATCTTCTATCAACCTCTCCTTCGTCTCGAGTGCTTTCTCTGTGATTTCTTCAGAGAGTTCCGCTTCCTCGAATTCATCCTCATCTAAGATAAAGAAGTGCCCTTCTCTATCTAACCAAATATCCAAAAACAGATCGACGGCTTTGTAGCCGTTTTTTATCTTCTTAGGAGGTGTTCTTATATCGGAATAATAACCTCGGAAATGCCCCTCTTCATCCCATATCTTGACCACATTGTAATATCGATCAAGAAGATCGAACATAACACCCTGATAACCGTCCTCGATCAAAATTTCCCCGTGATGGGTAAAGGGTTTTGGAAGGCGAAACACGAAGGACGAGAT
>JBNJFO010000074.1:0-7741 GCA_051746905.1 Thermoplasmatota archaeon | reverse complement strand
GGATTTCACTTCACCGATGAAATTCTAAAAGAGATCGAAGAGATTGGTGTAGAGGTCTACGATATTGTTTTACACGTAGGGCCAGGGACATTTTTACCTGTCAGAAGAGATGACATCGAGGAACACCAGATGGGTGAGGAATACTACGAAGTCAGTGAAGAAGCGGCAGAAGCCATAACGTCTGCTAATAAAGAAGGAAGACGTGTCATCCTTGTAGGAACCACAACCGTCCGCGCGCTGGAAACAGTATCTGACGATGGTAAAGTCCATGCTGGAGAGGGTTGGACGGACCTGTTCATCTATCCTGGCTATGAATTTCAATCGGGGATGGACCTGCTTTTGACAAACTTCCATTTACCAAAATCCACACTACTCATGTTGGTCAGTGCTTTCGCTGGAAAAGAACGGATCTTAGAAGCCTATGAAGAAGCTGTAGATGAGGGCTACAGATTTTACAGTTTCGGAGACGCTATGCTTTTGGAGAAGAAAAAATGATCGATTTCAAGATAAAGAGTGAAGAAGGACGAGCTAGAACGGGAACATTAGAAGTCGATGATAGAAAAGCAGATACTCCTTTCTTCATGCCAGTGGCGACAAAAGCTTCTGTAAAGACTCTTCTATCCGAGGACCTGAAAGAGATGGGTTACGAAGCCCTGATATCGAATATGTATCACCTTCTTATGAGACCGGGTGTGGATATAATCGAAGATGCTGGAGGTCTCCACGAATTCATGAACTGGGACGGGATAATTTTCACCGACAGCGGCGGATTCCAGATGATCAGAAAAGGTTTTGATAAGGATATAGGCCATGATGGTGTAAGTTTCAAGTCAGATATCGATGGGAAGGAGTATCATCTAACGCCGGAGAAGTGTGTAGAACTTCAGATAAGATTGGGTACCGATGTAGCTATGTGTTTAGACCACTGTCCGCATCACGATTCAGATATAGACACGATCGAGGGATCTGTAGAAAGAACGACCCGATGGGCGAAAAGGTGCCGGCAGACACACGAAAACGTCTTCGCAATATCTCAAGGTGGAGTGGTCCCCGAACTGAGAGAGAAAAGCTGTAAAGAATTGGTCGATCTGGATTTCACAGGATACGCTATAGGTGGCCTTTCCATCGGAGAAGCGAAGGAAGACATGTATTCTATGATAGATATCTGCGATAGGATCTATCCCGACGACAAACCACGATATTTTATGGGTCTAGGTTCACCTGTAGATATTTTAGAAGCCGTGGAAAGGGGTGTAGATATCTTCGACAGCGCCTACCCCACGAGGAACGCGAGGCACGGGACAGTTTTCACAAGCGAAGGCAAGGTGAATATAGGCAACGGTCAGTATAAAGATAAAGATGAACCCATGGACCCGAACTGCGATTGCCCTATTTGTAAGAATTACAACTCTTCTTATATCAATCACCTATACAGGTCCGATGAATTAAGTTGGATGAGGATGACATCGATCCACAACCTGTTTTTTATGAATAGATTGATGGAAAATATCCGCCTGAGTATACAACAAGATGATTTTAATACTTTTAAACAAAATTTTATCGAAGAATACAAGTAAGATTTTTATCCTCCATCCCTATTACTAAATCATGGCAGGACAATGTATCCGGTGCGAAAAGGATATCGATGAGATATATCTACTATGTAGAGGATGTGCCGAGGAAAGGTTTAGGAACAATCTTTTTTGGGTGATGATCAGTCCTGTTATCGGTTCACCGGTGATCGATAGATATAAAAAGGATTCAGAACCGACATTGACTATTGGTGAAAGACCTGATGATGAGATAATATATCAAGAAGGCAAAAAAACATCAGAAGAAGTTGGTGAGATAGGGGAGAATTTTGATGAGAAAGCGAAAAAAGACGCTTTAAACAGATTGAACACAATAATGGCGGAAATGGGTGTAGTAAAAGAACTTGATTTCGACAATTACATATTTTCACGAGAAGATGTTGAGATATTCTCAGAGATATTCTATTTACTCGAAGAGAATGACACCGACTTTGAGGATGACGACAGAGTTCCGAACCTATATCTACGGATGGCCAACCTTTTTTTCTACGCATCGACAAAAGCGGATATCAGTGCCTTTCCACCAAGTCTAAGGAAAAAGTTGAAGGATGATTTTGCCGATGAAGCTGAGAGATATTATAGTAAAGCTATCGAATTTTCCGAAGACGATCATTTTCCCGTTTACAATCTAGGAAGATTGTATTACCAGATTGGCAAATATGAAGAAGCTAAAAAACAATTCGAGAATGTGTTTGGTTTCAAAAAGGGAGATTATGAATTAGAGATAGAGATCGTAAAAACACTCCAGAAATTAAAGAAATTGGACGAAGTCGAGGAACATCTCGATAAATTAGTGGAGAAATATCCTGAAGAACCTGAGGTGTGGTACCTTTATGGTGAACAGTCAAAGCTAAGAGACCGCTGGGGTGGTGCTGTCCAGTTCTTTAACCAAGCTCTATCGAAGGATGGAGATCACCTCCCGAGCTTGTTGGGTAAAGGAAAAGTATTGTTGGAAAATAACAACTACAGGAAAGCGGACAAGACCTTCGATAGATACATAAAGATCAAAGAAGACAGTCCCGAAGTTTGGTTAGGTAAGGCTAGAGCTCTTGATTCTCTGAGCAAATGGGGTGGAGCACTTCAATGTATAAATGAGTGTATAGCCTTCGATTCACAGATAGAAGAAGCATGGGTCCTGAAGGGTGATATATTGAAGAGCCAGAAATACTACGAAGAGGCGATAGAAAGTTACGAAAACGCTTTGAAATTAAACCCGGATTCAGAAGAAGCTAAGAGATCTATAGAAGATTGTAAAAACAAGATGTAGTTGATAGAAACCTCTTCACATAGGCCATTTCCATTTTAATAGTTCGACGATGACTATCATCCCTATAGCTATACCTAGAACTATCCTGTGGTCGATTTTAGGACCTTTTGAATCTTCTTCGTCGAAGTAACGCATCAAACCGGCTGCGGATTGAAAACCGCCTCCACTACTTCCTCGTTTCGCTGACATATGTATCACGATTTAGTGTTGACTTATTTAAGCATTTTGTCTGAATGACATCTCTACCTAAGCTTTGTCCCGTTCTTCATGGTAACAACGGCTGTAGAACCGCTCACTTTGACCAGGTCCTGAAGGGCCTGAGCGTATTCTTTACCGCTGGAATCCAAAAGTTTCTCGATGTATTCCACCATGAATTCTCCAGAATCTACTTCACTCTGTGAGTATTTCCATTTCTTCGAGCTTCCTTTACCCAGGGCTGTCAAGAAACCATAAGCGATCGATTTTACACGTGTATCACTGAGGTTCATACCGTCTATCTTTTTGACCACCGCTTCTTCACCTTCTGTCTTATACGTTAGGACTAGGTCATTAACGAATTTAGCTTTAGGCGGTAGTTCTTTAAATTCCGGTATCTTTTCCAACTCTCTACTGACCTTCTTTATCTTCTTGGCCTTCCTTAGTGAATCTCTAGGAAGTATCCCTTTTTCTTCGCCCTCCTCATAGATCTTCTTGGCGGTTTTTTCATCTCCAGTGATCACCATAAGGATCTCTATCCCCTCAGTTTCCCAGACCACCTGCAGAAGTTCATTGACGGTCCCTTCTTCTAAAACTATCCCCTCCTGCGATTCTATGGCCTTCTTGATCGCATCGGCTTCCCATTCTTCGTAATCGAATTTCCTCAGGAAAGCACCCATATCGTTTCCGTAACACACCCCATCAATCGCATAGACGTCGTTTTGTTTCTTTTTCTTCTCCCAACCTATGTCATCGATCTTTCGAGATAAACTGCTGTCACTTATATTGTTATTATAATAAGATTCTGAGATTTTATCCGGTAAAGATATCCGATTTTCATTCTGGCAGCTACTGCAATCCGCTCTGCATTTCATCTTGTAGAAGGATTCTATAGAAAAGGAAACGGTGTTGTCTTTGGACATCATTCCCTTTGAGATGTAATGGAAGAGGTTCGTATTTCCACTGGCACATCTGTCACAAACAGAGAATTTGATACCGGCCCCCTTCCATCTCATTGTGAAGTAAGATCTGTCGTGGTTCTTCTTTGTGTGACTGCACGTGTAACCCCCGTCGCCTTTCTTTATATTATATGGAAAGTTAGAGATCACGTTCTTGATATAACCTTTAGGCGGATCGTCTTTCTTCCCGGTACACACCACATTATCGTTCCAAGAATAGAAATAGTATCCCTTTTCAGCTTCTTTGGAGTAAGCTAAAAGCCTTAGAGTCGGGTCTTTGAAATGTTGGAGGCCTATCAATCTTTCTTTTGTTGCGTCTCCTCTTTTAGCGTACGATATCTCGCCTCCTGGTATTTTCGCTCTAGCCAGTAGAGGTGCTTCTTCTTTCAACGCTAAAAGTAAAGTTCCTGCAGTCGCCTTCGAAAGATCTGGGCCCCTCTTGGAATATTTTTTGAGTTTATCCTCGTCATCCTTGTATTTTGTTATCTTCTTTATCTTCCTTTTAGCCCTTCCGAATTTGCATAGAAAACAGCTATCCCCACATTCAGGTATGACCTTCATAGGGTCCTTTGCCAGTAACTTTGCTGACTCGATCAGCTTCTTTTCTTCCACACGACTGGCCCTTTTAAGTCCCCTTCTGAACATCGACATAGGTAGTTTCTCCAGTTGCTCTTCATGTATTAATCTTGCCGTTGTGATATCTTAATCAGGAATGGATAACGATATATTTTTGGAGCTTTCACTCGTCTTTGATATACAATCCGACCGGTTTCTTGGCGTACTTATCGGCTTCTCTAGCTTTGACTATCTTTTCTGCAACGGCTTCTTTGTTGGGAAGTGATTTCGGACTTTTGACACCTTCTTCCTCGGCTATCTCGTTGAGTTCTTTCCTAGTGTATTCATCTACTAACTCATCTACATCGTCCATATTACCGGCGTATAATAATACATACGGTTATATCATATTTTGGTTTTATAAATGGAGCTATCGGGTAATCTAGGAAAAAAATATAACTACCGATTCACTCACAACATCTGGTATAATGGAGAAGATATGGACCGAGAAGTACCGTCCAGATAGGCTGGACGACGTCTACGGACAGAAAAAAGTCATAGAGCGGTTGAAAGCATACGCGGAGAAAGAGAGCATGCCTCACCTTCTTTTCGCAGGCCCTGCAGGAACTGGAAAGACAACATCCGCCATCGCACTCTCTAAAGAATTATACGGAGATACTTGGGATGCCAATTTCTTCGAACTGAACGCCAGCGATGAGAGAGGTATAGACGTCATAAGGAATAAGATCAAGGAATACGCTAGAACGACGTCTCTCAGTCAGAAAGGGTTCAAGATAATATTTATGGACGAAGCCGATTCGCTTACTTCCGAAGCCCAGGCCGCTCTGCGAAGGACGATGGAGAAGTATTCCAACAACTGCAGGTTCATATTGTCATGTAATTACTCTTCTAAGATAATCGACCCGATACAATCGAGATGTGCTGTATTCAGATTCCGGTACATCAACCGTGATGAGGTTAAATCTTGGATAGAACATATCTCGGAAGAAGAAGACCTTGATATCACAGAAGATGCTATGATACTACTGGTAGGTGTCTCAGAAGGTGACCTCAGGAAGGCTACAAATCTACTACAGATATCCGCTTCCACCACTGATAAGATAACCGAGGAGATAGTCACACAGAGTGCTAATATTGCCAAACCCGGTGAGATAAAGACCCTGATAACGACAGCTTTAGACGGAGATTTCATGGCTGCTAGGAACCAGCTGGACGATCTTCTCATAGGGTACGGACTCTCTGGTGGCGATATCATAAAACAGATCCATAAGACCATCTACAATATAGGGATGGATAACCGCAAAAGGATGTATCTAGTGGACAGGATCGGAGACGCCGAGTATAGGATGGTCCAGGGCTCCAACGAGAGGATACAACTCGAAGCCCTACTGGCACATTTCGGCAGAAGCGGAAGGAAATGAAGGATAGTCTACTCTCTATTCACCTATCATCTTGATTATTATCTCCCTGTTTCTAGCAGGAACGTCCATATCACACAGGATTATCTGCTGCCAGGTGCCGAGTTCTAAGCTACTGTTAGTTATAGGGACGATCAAACTCGGTCCGATGAAAGACGCTCTCACGTGAGAATGCCCATTACCGTCGTGCCATTTTTCGTGATGTTTATAATACATGTCTTTTGGGAACAGTCTTTCTAGGGCTTCAGGGATATCGTGGAGTAGACCGGGTTCATATTCTATCGTTGTTATAGCAGCTGTCGAACCGGAAACGAAGAAGAGCGCCATACCTTCCTCGATACCGCTCTCGCTTACCGCTTTCTGGCCCTGGGAAGTGATATTTTTTATGTCTAGTTCTTTTGAAGTCTTCACGTTTATCCTTGTATCTTTTACCGTCATGTTCATGTGATAATAAGGAAGGATAAACTATTTTTCGGTTTACATTTCTACAAACGAAAATCCTATATATTGCTGTATTATCCAAGAAACGGCATTGTTTTTCTGTGTTCCAGCCGACCAATCTAGGAAACAGGGTTCAGGAGCATGATGTCATGGAAACGAAGAATAAAGAGCGGCTGGTAAAAAACAGATATTTCTGGATAGGTGTATTCGGGATACTTTTCTTCCTTTCTTTGGATTTTTGGGCATGGAATGTTGATGAATTACTGTTCGGATTTTTACCTGTATGGGTACTTTGGTTGATGACACTACAATGGCTCTTGTCCATCTCGATATTCTTTTTCACTAAGAAATATTGGATCAAGGAGGATGATAACTGATGTCCGTTGTACTTGTCGTTCTATTGGTTATATCCATCTACCTCACTGTTACGTTGCTCCTGGGAGTTTATGGTTATAAGGTATCGAAAAAGAGTATATCCGATTACTTCTTGGCAGATAGAAAGATAGGTTCCTTGGTCATGTTCTTCACCCTAGCGGCGACAAATTTCAGCGCATTCACATTTCTCGGGTTCGCGGGAGCCGCCTATCATCTCGGTTATGCTTTCTACGGTGTGATGGCTTTCGGAACCTCGTTCATGGCGCTCTCTTTCTATATTATCGGTAGAAAGGTCTGGAGGTTGGGAAAGAAGCACGGTTATATCTCCCCCTCGGAACTCATTGGTAAGGAAACTGGAAGCAGACCGTTACAGATATTGTTCTTCTCTGTGATGGTGATCTTTACCCTTCCATATCTAGCTATACAACCCATGAGTGCGGGCTATGTATTGAGTGCTCTTACCGATGGAGCTATCCCTTATTTCTGGGGGGCGGCTTTTCTAACTTTCTTTATCATCCTTTACGTTTTCTTGGGAGGGATGAGGACCATCGCCTGGACAGATGTCCTGCAGGGTCTCATGATGGTATCATTGCTTTTAGTTTCGGTAGCTGTAATAGCCACGAATCTAGGAGGTATAGAAGCGGCCCATTCTCAGGCACGAATAGTTGATCCCGGACTTTTCGCTAGAGAAGGAAAGATAACACTTGGAATTATGTTCAGCTATACCGTTCTGTGGTCACTCTGCGACCCGATGTTCCCACAGCTTTTCCAGAGGTTCTTCATTCCCAAGAGTGAAAAGGGGCTGAAAAGAGCATCTATCGCTTATCCTATCATGGTCTCTCTTCTTTTCTTGTTACCAGTTATAATAGGGGTCATGGGAAGAGGGGCAATCCCAGATCTTGTTGGCCAGGAATCTGA
>JBNJFO010000073.1:0-7863 GCA_051746905.1 Thermoplasmatota archaeon | reverse complement strand
TTAAATTCCCGATGGTGGAGGAATCTGTGATTTCTCCTAAATTAGAATTGTTTACACAATTCTGATAGGTATAAGAATTTCTTCAAGAAATTCTAATTAACTTAGAAAATCGCTGATTTTCTGAGAATCATAGGAATCTCTTATTCCTATTTAGTAGGAATTTTGAAATCCTACGGTCTAATGAAAGCCAAAGGCTTTCAGGTTAGACGTCAAAGACAAAATAAACTTAACAAAAGATATGTCTTTGACTATAAATTGGAAATATTATTTATACCCTAGATATGATAGTAACTCGGATGATAATTGAAAATGTTTACATAGCGTTCATATTGACTTTGATCGCCGGTTTATCTACTGGCATAGGTAGTACCATCGCCTATTTCATCAAGAATCCAAAATTGAAGTATCTTTCATTTTCCCTCGCACTCTCCGCAGGAGTCATGATCTACGTTTCATTCATGGAGTTATTGGTTACATCTATAGAGGGTATCGGAGAATTGATGGGTGCAACTAGCTTCTTTCTAGGGATACTGATGATAGCTATCATCGATCTGATGATCCCCGAAGTTGAGAACCCACACGAATTCAAATCTCCTGCAGATATAGAAGAGAAGAATCCGCTACTTCACCGAGCTAGCATCTTCACAGCTTTAGCAATAGCGATACATAATTTTCCCGAAGGTCTTGTCACTTTCACAACGGCCTTGAATGACGTAAAGCTTGGTGTTGTGATCGCTTTTGCTGTAGCCGTCCACAACATCCCCGAAGGGATATCCGTATCGATACCGTTCTACTATTCGACAGGCGATAAAAACAAGGCGTTCCTTTATTCATTTTTATCCGGTTTGGCCGAACCTTTAGGTGCAGTCGTTGGATTTTTGATATTGCTCCCCTTTTTATCAGAATCTTTACTTGCAGGTATGATGGGATTCGTAGGAGGGATCATGGTCTATATCTCGCTGGATGAATTACTGCCACTAGCTCACAGATACGGGAGAAACCACATGGTGATATTTGGTCTCGTATTAGGGATGTTGATCATGGCTTTGAGTATGATGTTGTTATAAACGCGGCAAAAGGTTTAAAAACTAAAAAAACTCTCAAAAATATAACCGGCGGAGGAAATATGTCTCTAGAAAAAGGGTGTGAAGTAGCTGTAAATACCTGCATGGGTGTTACCGAAGACGATAAAGTCGTGATCGTATCAGACGAAGAAAGTAAGAATATAGGCTTAGGTCTGAGGAAAGCTGCTTTAGAGATCACTCCACAGGTGAGATATTTCAGCTTGAATCTTTACGGAGATAGACCTATATCTTCGTTTCCCGAGGCTATTAGTGAAGCAGCTAGAGATGCAACGGTGACTTTTTGGACTGCACAATCTGTGAAGGGTGAACTCGAAACTATAAGACGACCATTCATGAAAACGGCCCTGGTTAACGGTAGGCATGCCCACATGGTCGATATCACTGAAGAGGTCATGGAAACCGGGATGACCGCGGACTTCAACGAAGTAGAAAGGGTCACCAATCATCTACATGAACGTTTACAGAGTGTCGATGAGATAAGAGTTAAGAACCCACTTGGTACGGATATAACCGTTACTTTTGGCAACGCTAAATGGGTTCCTTCTACGGGTATAAATCATGAGAAGGGGCACTGGATGAATCTCCCTTCTGGAGAAGTATTCACCGCGCCAAAAGAGGTGGATGGCAAGATAGTAGTTGACGGAGTTTTGGGAGAATATTTCGGAGATAAGTATCCTCATTCTGCACTAGTTGAAACTCCTTTGACTGTAGAGATAGAAACTAGGGAAAGGGCTATGGCTGTTGGTTATGAGTGTGAGAACGAAGACTTGTTGGAAGAGATAAAGGAATATCTCTCTCTGCACGATTGCTCGCCATATGTGGGGGAGTTCGGTCTAGGTACTAACATATTCTTGGACGAACTCGTGGACAATATGCTACAGGACGAAAAATTCCCAGGGGTTCACGTGGCCTTCGGAGATCCGATCGCTGAAGAAACGTACGCATCGTGGTCGTGTCCAGAGCACATAGATATGGTATTGACTAAATGTGATGTCTGGTTCGACGATGAGAAGATAATGGAAGAAGGGGAATATATCGTAGAATATTGATGATCCTTTGGTGCAGTTTTTTTTACAAAAAAGAATAGTCTCTTTTCCTCGAGCAAGCTCTCGGAATTTGTTGGAACAAGTTCCTACTCTTTATCACTTTTCTCTTATACTTCGAGCAAAGCTCTCGTATTGAGTGGAAGCTCTGCTTCCGCTCACTTTTTCATTTCCTCATTGAATTCGGAAAATAAAAAAGTCTTCAGGAACGCTTTCCGTTCCTTCGATTTTCAATATCCTCTACTCCGTTTCAGATATGTGAAAATGCGAGGGAAGGGATTTGAACCCTCGGACCTCTATAGGACTAGACCCTGAATCTAGCGCCGTTGGCCATGCTTGGCTACCCTCGCAGTGAGAAAATGCATGGCATTTTCTTGCTGCGAAAAAGGGAACAAAGTTCCCTTGAATCGCTTTAAGAGCGAAAGAATTGAGCGAATAAAGCGAGAGTGAATTAGAAACTTTTCGTTTCTGCTAACCCTCGCTAAGCGGGCAAAAATTTTAATTTCGATCTCTACTAGGATAGTTGAAAGCCTATTCATTCCCCTTTCTGGATATCCACTACGGTGATCCGGAATGTCAGGTCTTTACCGGCAACTTCTTCATTGAAATCTATAGTGATATTTTCACCTACATCAACCACTATGCCCGTTGGTTGACCGCTCTGACCCGCTCCGCTTTTATCGCCGGGGATACCTTCGAACCTGCTGTCGTGACTCGCTATCAATCTTGAATTTACGGTTATACCTTCTTCCACAGAATGCTGTACTTTGATCTCTCCTTTCCCTTCGTTGGCGTTGCTGTCGATCGACATGACTTCTGTAGACCACCCAGGTCCATCTTGTTTATAGGTTCTGTATGTTTCTCCGACCTCGGGTTCGTTTCTCAATAACACTGTTCCACCGCTGACTTCTATAACTGTCTGATCCCACCTCCAGAATTTGTCTTCCACGACCTTATTTACTGATGGATCAAATCCGTGTCTATTGGTGAATTCTGATTCGCTCATCTCCTCGTATACCGGTAGAGTTTCTGTTTTACTTACATTTAATACTATATCATCCAATCTTGTATCGTAGGCCTTCTCTTTAGGTGCTGTAAAGGTATTAGTTTCACCTTCTTCCATCCCGATTATCTCCTCGTCCCAAGCTTGTATCACGCTTCCTTCCCCTACCGTGAATTTGTAGGGATCTCCACGTTCTCTCTCCGTGAAAGTGATTATCGTTTCACCAGCGATATTTTCGCGTGAGGTGTCAAAGACTCTTCTTCCATTGTATATGCGTTCATCTTGGAGCCATCCAGTATAGTGCACCTGGACAGTGTCTCCCTTTTCGACCTTTATAGTTTCTTCATCGCTGGAGTTTTTATTGAAATAAAACTGGTTGACCAGCACTCCTCCGATTATTGCGCCGACGATGACAACGATTATCAGGTAAGTTATCCACTTCTTCATAGAGAATCAACCAATGGAAAAATTGAATTAGTTATAAATGTTGCGGAAATCGAGTATAGAAAACTTAAATAAGTAATCTCTTTTTGATGGTTTGATAAACATGAGTTCGACCGTGATAGTTGGAACCCAGTGGGGAGACGAAGGAAAAGGTAAAGTGACAGATTTTTATGCGGAAGATGCAGATTATATAGTTCGTTTCCAGGGCGGTAATAACGCTGGACATACTATAGTACTGGGTGATAAGAAATACAAACTTCACCTTATACCCTCGGGGATGCTGAGGGAGGATAAGATACCTGTCATAGGTAACGGTCTTGTTGTAGATCCTAAAGTCCTTTTGGAAGAGATAGGTGGTTTGGAGGAGCGCGGTGTAAACACAGATAAATTATTATTGTCGGATAGGGCGAACCTGATAATGCCTTACCACAGGGTGATGGACGGAGTCGAAGAAAGGTTGAAAGGAAACCTGAGTGCGGGTACCACCAAGAAAGGTATCGGACCCTGCTATTCCGATAAGATAGCTCGATTCGGCATCCGCGTAGCTGACCTTTACAATCCAGATTCACTTAAAAACAAGCTTTCTAAGGTCGTACCCGTGAAGAACAAGATATTCAAGGCTCTAGGTGAAGATGTAGAATTCGACGTGGATGAGATCTACAAAGAATACCTCAAGTACGGTGATAGGTTGAAGAAGTATGTAAAAGATGTTTCAGTAGAACTAGATGAAGCCATCAAACAGGGTAAGGATATCTTGTTCGAGGGGGCTCAGGGAACACATCTGGATATAGATCACGGCGTTTATCCCTACGGTACTTCATCACACACAGTTGCTGCCGGCAGCTGCATAGGTACTGGATTAGGGCCGACCACCATAGATGAAGTCATCGGTGTGACCAAAGCTTACACGAGCAGGGTCGGAACCGGACCTTTCCCGGCAGAACTTGAGGATGAAACAGGTGACTTCATCAGAGAGAAAGGTAACGAATACGGCACCACCACCGGTAGGCCAAGAAGATGCGGATGGTTCGATATGGTAATGGTTAGGTATTCCGCTCGGATAAATTCTCTAACGGGACTGGCTATCACGAATCTAGATGTTTTAGCGGAATTAGACGAAGTGAAGGTATGCACCCACTACGAACATGATGGCGAAGTGATAGAGAACTTCCCAGCAGATATAGAGAAATTAGCAGAATGTGAACCCGTTTACAAGAGCTTTGAAGGATGGGATGAGCAGGACTGGGATCAGATAGCTGAAGATGGTTTCGAAGCCCTTCCAGAAGAGATGAAAACATATCTAGATTACATCAGTATGGATACAGGTGTCCCTGTCAAATTAGTATCAATAGGACCGAAAAGAGACCAAACTATCCGTGCAGATTAAGTGATCGGATTATGGTTCGATAAAAGGGATGGTCAGCAGGTATCTGCTCTTGATTTTTCTGGGACTTTACGTTCCTCTTCTCTTTTATCACCGAAATATTGCCGGATATCTTCCCTAACTTGGGTGGGGTAATCTTCGTTCAAACATGCCATACAGAGTTCTTCTTTCTTCCTTTCAAGCCCGTTCGTCAATCCTTCTATGGTTTGGTATGTCAACGTATCAGCGCCGATGTCTTTTCTGATCTGAGCTATAGTTTTACTCGAAGCTTTTAGTTCTTTTTTGGTCGGCATGTCTATACCGTAATAGCAGGGTGATTTGATAGGTGGACAACCTATCATCATGTGCACTTCTTTCGCACCGGCCTTTCTAACGAGATCTACCAATTCTCTTGAGGTGGTACCTCTTACTATGCTGTCGTCTACCAGGGCCACACGTTTCCCCTTCAATTCTTTTATTATGGGGTTGAGCTTGGTCCTGACTGCGGTCTCTCTAGAAGTCTGGTCGGGCATTATGAAAGTTCTACCGACGTATCTGTTCCTGAGGAGGCCTTCTCTGAAAGGCACGTCGAGTTCTTCGGCTATGGCTAACGCGTAAGTTCTAGCGGTATCTGGAACCGGAACTATCACGTCTAAAGATCTGTTCCTCTTTTTCCATCTTCTCGCCAACTCTCTACCCAATCTCAACCTAGCTTCGTAAACGTTGGTGTTCTCAAAGGTAGAATCCGTCCGTGCGAAATAGACCCATTCGAACATACAGTGCTTCGGCTCGAAAGCTCTGATCTGCCGGGATTCCGTTGTTTTATCCTCCCTGATAAGTATAGCTTCACCGCCTCTCACGTCCCTTAGAACGTCGAATCCCAATATATCCAAGACGGTGTTCTCCGAGGCTACCGCGTAGCTGATACCGTCTAAAGTTATCTTCTTACCCCAGACCATGGGCCTGATAGCATGCGGGTCTCTGAACAGGAACATCCCCATGCCTGGTATCAATGTGACAACAGAATAACTGCCGTTGAGTTTATCCATGGTCCTACCGACGGCTGAAAAGAGCGCGTCTTCGCTGACCCTATCTTCTTTTTCAAGCTCGCTGGCGAAAAGTTCCAGGATCACCTCTAGATCACAACCGGATGTTAAAGAACAGCCCAATTCGTCCTTTATCTCGTTATAGTTGACGATGTTGCCATTATGGGCCATACAGATCTCAACTGGAGAATAAATAACGAAAGGTTGTGCGTCTTCAGTAGTATCTGACCCTATCGTGGGATACCTAACGTGCCCTATACCGTTCTTACCTTCCAAACCATCTAAGTTCTCTTCAGTAAAAACATCGCTGACGAGTCCCCCGCCTTTTACGAGCTTCCCGCTATCACCGTTATAAACGTAGATACCGGCTCCATTCTGCCCTCTGTGCTGTATCGCAAACAGTCCATTGTACATCTGGGAAGCCGCATTTCCCGTGCCTAAAACTCCTACAATTCCGCACATGTGAGTACCATCGGGTTCTCTTTTAGTAGTTCTTCGAGTTCCAAATATGCCACTTCTGTTTAAATCTATCGTATCAGGATAGGATACCTTTAAAAATATTGTGTATATAATCAGTCGATGAAAATCGGTGTCCTAGCGGTTCAAGGCGCGGTATCAGAACACGTGAACATATTGAAAAGAGCACTCGATGAGATGGAGCTCGAGGGGTCCGTTTCACCTGTAAGATTCCCCGATGAGATAGACCCTCTAGACGGGCTTGTTATCCCAGGCGGAGAGAGCAGTACCATTTCTAGACTGTTAGATGCGATGAAGATCAGGGATCTGATAATCGAGAAAGCAGAGAGAGGTATGCAGGTGATGGGCACTTGCGCGGGCTCTATCCTGATGGCTAAGGAAGGGGACGAAGCCGTTGACCGCTCGGATACGGAACTACTCGGTCTGATGGATATGTCGGTAAAAAGGAACGCATTCGGAAGGCAGAAATTCTCCTTCGAACACAGACTAGATATAGATAGGATGGCCGATGATTTTCACGCGGTGTTCATACGGGCGCCGGCTATCGATGAGTGTTGGGAAAGATGCGAGCCACTGTCTCATGTAAAAGATACGATCGTAGCTGCTGAACAGGATAATCTGTTAGCACTTTCCTTCCATCCTGAATTGACCGATGATATCCGGGTCCACAAATATTTTTTAGAGAAGATCACCCTTGACAGACCTTGACGAAGTTCTTGAAGATATCTGCACCGTGCTCGGTGTGATCCACCTCTGGGTGGAACTGGAGTCCGTATATCTTTCTATTTTTGTGTTTGAACGCTTGTATCGGGCAGCTGTCCGACCTAGCTAGGATATCGAAATCCGAGCTTAGTTTTTTGATCTCATCGTTGTGGGATTCCCAAGCTACGAATTCTTTTGGTATATCTTTGAAGAGGTCGTTCTCTTCTATAACTACAACATCCGTCTTCCCATATTCCGGAGTGTCGGCACTGCCTGCCTCTCCACCGTAGTATCTGGCGATATACTGCGCTCCGACGCAGATACCCAAGATAGGTATATCCAGCTTTTCAAGATAATCGTCGGTGTTGCCGAGTTTGAGTTCTTTATCGTCGATCCTGGGAGCTCCACCGGATAAGATGAGTCCGTCGACGTTTATATCCTCCCACGGAGTTTCATTCGAGATGATATCTGAATCTACTTCGAGATATTTCAGAACTCTCCATTCTCTATGGGTCCACTGACCTCCGTTATCAACGACGTCGATCTTCATGATATCCGATTCCATCATTCCTTATTTATCTTTTTCATCTAAGATGGCCTTGACGAAAGAGTGGAAAAGCGGCGCCGGTTTCATAGGTCTGGATTGGAATTCAGGATGGAATTGACTACCGATGAAGAACGGGTGATCTTCTATCTCCAG
>JBNJFO010000072.1:0-8028 GCA_051746905.1 Thermoplasmatota archaeon | reverse complement strand
ATGCGGTGGACTGGGTGGAACCCGACCCTGGTATAATCTCTTTTCCGAGATTGGATATCGACATCTCCGCCGAAGAATTTGCCATCGAAGCTAGGAAGCACGGTGTGCTTGTTGCACCGGGAGAGTATTTCACCGATGATGGAGAACTGACGGATCACATCAGATTAACTTTCGGAAAGGGGTTTTCTTCCGTCGCCGAAGGCGTGAGAAGACTAACGAGAGTTCTAGAGGGATGTAAAAGATGACAGAGAAGATGGGCGTTAAAACGAAACTGAAGATCGCGTTCTTCATCAATATAGGCCTGCTCATCATAGAAGTTATCGGTTTCTATCTTTCCAACTCTTTAGCTCTACTGGGTGACGCTGGGCATGTCTCTATAGACATATTGGCTATAGGTAGTTCTATCCTGGCTATCAATCTAGCGAGTAGAGAGGCACACGAAGAAGCGACCTTCGGTTATCACCGCGCAGAAGTTTTATCGGCTTTTTTCAATTCTCTTCTCCTGCTGGGTGTCAGCGGTTACATACTTTACGAGGCCTACTTCCGATTCATCGAACCCGAGCCGGTGAAGACCGGCCAGATGCTTGTGATAGCTGTCATCGGTTTGATCGGGAACCTTTACGCCGCCTACACTTTACACGGGCACAAGGATATCAATGTGAAAGGCGCTTTCATGCATCTTTTAGCGGATACGCTGTCCAGCGCAGGAGTGGTAGTGGGAGCCGTTCTGATAATGTTCACGGGGTATTACATAATCGACCCGCTGATAAGTCTGGTTATAGTGCTGTTCATAGTATCTGGAGCGTTACGACTTCTGAGGGAATCTATAGGCATAATAATGCAGCTGACCCCGGATGAACTCGATGTGCAGGAGATCGTGGAGAGGTTGAATGAGATCGAGGGGGTCAACGACGTCCACGACGTTCATCTTTGGACCCTCTGCTCCAGTATCAATTCTTTCTCCGCCCATCTTGTTGTTGACAACATATCCGTTATAGAGAGCGAAAGTCTGAAGGCCAAGGTAAGAGAAATCCTTCACGAGGAGTTTCACATATATCATTCTACCTTGGAAGTGGAGTGCAGAGAGTGCGGCGATGAAACCATACAGACTATATGTCACCCTCCGGATGAACACGAGAAAGAAGGCCACGACCATTGACATCCCCAACACATTTTTATAACAAACGGATGGTGAGATTAGAAATGATAACGATATTAGGTGTTGGCCACGTTTTCGATATACAGGAAAGGGTGAAAAGTGAGATCGCCGCCAGGAACCCGGCGGTCGTAGCCGTTGAACTGGATCGAGGTCGATACGAATCATTGAAGTCTGGCGAGAAGGGCAAGGGAGCGCCGTTGATATATCGGGCCATGTCTCTGATCCAGAAGAGGATCGCAAAAAAATTCGAGGTCAAGGTGGGCAGCGAGATGCTTGCCGCAGTGGATATCGCTGAAAAGATCGGGGCCAACGTAGCTCTTATCGATATGCCTTCCCAGATAGTCTTCAAAAAGATGTTGGGCCAGATGAGCATCAAGGAGAAGGTCTACTTCTTTTTCGGAACTGTAGCAGGGCTATTTGCAGGTAAAAAAAAGATAGAGAAAGAGATGGACCGATATGAGAAGCACTCTGGAGACTACATGAAGGTGGTCGAAAAGGAGATGCCCGCTCTATCTAGAGTTCTGATAGACGACAGGAACGTCCACATGGCCAAGAATATCAAGAGATTGGAAGAAAGATTCGGGTCTGTGGTGGCAGTGGTCGGTGACGGTCACGTCCCTGGACTGGTGAAGGAGATCAGAGGTAGGAGAGAGAGTGGAGACGATATCGAGATCCTCCGACTGAAGGATATCAGAAAGAAAAAAGAAAGCAAAGATAATTCAGAGATCAGTTTCAGTTTTTCGTATGAAGCATGAAACACTAACAGGGGAAGGATCTTCGATTTTTCACTAAAATATTTAATAAAAACAAACCATTCCGTTATCTAACAGATATGAAAGATGATTGGCATTCACTCTCTCTGGACAAGGTATATGACCGACTCAAAAGTTCGGAGAAGGGGCTGACAAAAAAGGAAGCCGAACGAAGGTTAGAAAAATACGGGAAGAACGAGATAGAGGAAGGTGAAGAGATATCTGCGTTCTCTATATTCCTTGAACAGTTCAAAGATTTTCTCATCTGGATATTGATAGCGGCAGCAGTGATATCGCTCATCGTGGGGCACGCCATAGACGCGTATCTGATAATCACCATCATATTGGCCAACGGTATCTTCGGCTTCGTTCAGGACTGGAAAGCTGAAAAGTCTATCCAGGCTCTAAAAAAGATGGCCGCCCAGGAAGCCATTGTTCAAAGGGATGGAAAGAAACACAAGATAGAGTCTTCAGAGATAGTCCCCGGAGATGTTATCTTCGTCAGCCAGGGTGACGCTGTTCCGGCGGATGCCAGGTTGATAGATCAGCAGAGCCTACAGGTGGACGAATCCGCTCTCACCGGAGAGAGTGCCTCGGTTAACAAAAAAGACCACGTTATCGAAGAAGACACGGATCTAGCTGAAAGAGAGAACATGGTCTACAAAGAGACCAATGTGGTCAAGGGTAGAGGTGAAGCGATAGTCATCGGAACCGGTATGAAGACCGAGATCGGCAAGATAGCTACCGAACTGCAGAATGTGGAGGAAGAGGAAACGGTCTTCCAGAAGGAAGTCAACGACCTTGGGAAAAAATTGGGTATCATGGTTTTAGGTATCTGTACCGCTCTGATCCCGATCCTGTATTTCAGGGGTGTTGGACTGTTGGATTCGTTCATAACCGCGATAGCACTGGCCGTTGCAGCGGTCCCGGAGGGGTTACCTGCGGTGGTGACCCTGACTCTAGCTCTGGGCACTCGTAAGATGCTCGATAAAAAAGCATTGGTCAGGAGACTTCCAGTAATAGAATCGTTGGGTTCCGTAGATGTCATCTGCACAGATAAAACAGGGACGCTCACCGAGAACAAGATGGTGGTCAAGAAGATATTCTTCGACGGGGATGTTATCGATGTCTCTGGAGGATATTCGAACGAAGGCAGTTTCTCGTCGGGTGAAGAGGAGATCGACCCTGAGAGATTAAAACTGATACTCCAGGCAGGTGCTCTGTGTAACGATTCCGAGATAAGCGATGGAGAGGTCATCGGTGATCCAACAGAGGTCGCTCTGATACAATCGGCGCTCAAAGGGGGCTTCAGAAAAGAAGAGATGGAAAAAGAATTCAGACGGATCGATGAGATACCCTTCTCCTCCGAAAGGAAGATGATGACCACTATCCACGATGGTCCCGGTGATAACGACAAGGCCTTCGTCAAGGGTGCTCTAGAAGTAGTCTTAGAGAAGTGTGACCGTTATTACGAAGACGGAGAGATAAAAGAACTGACCGAGGAAAGGAAAGAAGAGATCATCAGTAAGAACGAAGATTTCGCCGATGGGGCGCTCAGGGTTCTGGCGATGGCCTACAAAGATATCACCTTAAAAGGATTCGAAGACGAAGAAAAGAAAGATGAGATCGAAGGAGTGGAAGGGGGTAAGATAGAAACAGATCTCATATTCCTGGGGCTCCAGGGTATGATAGATCCTCCGAGAGAGGAAGTAAAAGATGCCATCGAGATATGTAGGAAAGCGGGGATCAGGACCGTGATGATAACCGGTGATAATGCGATAACCGCTAGAGCGATAGGTGAAAAATTGGGTTTCAGCGGAGAGGTCGTCACGGGAAGACAGTTGGAAGCTATGTCGAAGGAGGAATTGAGTGAGATAGTGAAGACCGCCAATATATTCGCCAGGGTCTCTCCCACCCATAAAGTGAACATACTCAGAGCCCTGAAATCACACGGACATATCGTCGCCATGACCGGTGACGGCGTGAACGACGCTCCTGCATTGAAGGAATCGGATGTTGGAACGGCCATGGGCCTGAGAGGTACCGATGTCTCCCAGCAGGCCTCTGATATCGTGCTGTTGGACGATAATTTTACGACAATAAAGGACGCCATCGAGGAGGGCAGGGGTATATTCGACAACATAAGGAAGTTCGTCAATCTTCTATTATCCGGGAATGCGGGGGAGGTCATGATAGTACTGATAGCGTCACTTATCGGTCTAGGTTTACCTTTGACAGCGGTCATGCTGCTGTGGATTAATCTCTTGACAGATGGCCTACCGGCTTTAGCTTTGGGTGTCGATCCCTCATCAGACGAGATAATGAAAAGGAAACCCAAAGCCAAAGACGAGAACATAATCGATAGAACATTGGCTTTCTCCATAGCCTGGATAGGTGCGTGGGTGACCATTATCTGTCTTTCCCTATATTGGTATGGACTCTCGATAGACCCTGAAAATCTCAGATTGGCCCAAACTCTGACATTCACGTCACTGGTCGTTTTAGAATTGATCGAAGTGGTTCCGATAAGATCGAGATACGGCACTCCGATATTCTCTAACAAGTGGCTAGGAGCCGCCATCGCGATATCGTTGATCTTGCACATGATGGTATTGTATTCTCCACTGAACAGCTACTTCAAGGTAGTTCCATTGGGTCTGAGCTCTTGGATGATGATTTTGATGGGGGCGGGGATATTCGCCTTGGCCATGGTAGCCATGAGGGTGATAGAGAACAGGTTCTTCGAAATCGGTGCCTCTTGATAATAGACCTATAATCAAAAAACCAAAAATTAAACAATAACCTATTAGTTCTATCTTCATGGCAAAAACGAGAAGGTTGGTTCTGGATGTATTGAAACCACATGACCCGGGTAAGGTGAGGATGGCCAACGAGATAGCGGACCTTTCTTCAGTCTCATCGGTCAACTGTATACTCTATGAGGTCGACAAAGAAGTGGAGAACATCAAACTGACGATAGTAGGTCCAGACCTGAATTTCGATAAGATAGAAGATAAGATAGAATCACTCGGAGGGTCTATACATTCCATAGACGAGATAGTCGCCGGCGAAAATATAATCGACGAGGTCAAAACCCCCCAGGACAATGAATAGGATGATGGATGAAAGATAAGACGTCAAAACCGTGATCTGAGATGTTGGAAGATGTAAAACGTAGGATATTTCAAAGCGAGGGAGAGAGCATAGCCCAGCGTTATATAGTCCTCAACGGTTTCGACGGGATCCTTACTGTATTGGGTATAACGGTAGGTGCATTCTCGGCACAGGTGGATTCCCCTATAGTTCTGATAACCTCTGGACTGGGGGCGGCGGTGGGTCTGTTGATATCCGGCATATCTGGTGCATATATCACGGAAAAAGCCCAGCGTCTGAGAAAGTTCAAGGAACTACAATCGACCATGATATCGGATATGAAAGGCTCTATACAGGAGAAGAAGGTCGAAAGCGAATCCGTTATCATCTCTTTGATGAACGGTTTCTCACCGTTCATCTTTGCCGCACTTTCAGTTGTGCCTTTCTTCCTCGCCAGGGCAGGATTTATAGATATGATCAACACCGCGTATTATTTCTCCATGGGGACTTCGATATTCCTGCTGGCACTGCTAGGAGGTTTCTTAGGGAAGATCGCGAAGGAATCTATCCCCTGGTATGCCCTAAAGATGATAGCCGTCGGAGGTGTCACCGCGGTCATAATGTATGTTCTGGGTCTGGGTGGTTGATTCTGATCAAGTCAATACAGCTTTTTTCCACCCTTCTTCTGAAAATCGCTTCCGTAGTGTTCCTGATATAATTCTTTCTCATCTTTGGATCTTTCACTCATAAAAACCGCGATCCAAGAGGCCCCTATTACAAGTTCACCGATCATGACTCCGGAGGTTACATATTCCTCTATACTCCAGCCATCTTCCATGACCCTTATATCAGAGATATCATCTCGACAGAGGGAGCAGAAATCGGTAGGTGGGTTCTGTGAAAATCCGCCCATGTGGACTTCTACAGAGGCCGCCATAACGCAGTCTCCCTCGGACTCGTCACAATGATGTCCTTCCACATTATGACCGGAATCGTAATCTATGCCTACAAGGCCCAATAGATGACCGAATTCGTGGACGAGAACAGAGGTTTCGATGTCTACGGGGTTCAGGTTCTTACTCTGGGAGGCTACGGATCTTATCTGTTCTTGGAATATCACGATGTTCGTGCCTCCGTAAGCAAGACCGAGAACATTATCTTCTTTCCATTCTCCATTCAGATAGATGACATGAAGTACCAATCGATCACCATCTGATCCAAGGTCAGAGTATTTCTCGGTGAGCATCTGAACGTACTGTTCGGTATACCGCATCTCGATGTCGTTGAAGCTTATCTGATCGTCCAAAACACCTTCGATGGAGTCCTTTTCGCAGTACTGCTCCATCCTCTGGATCAACATTTCTCTGGCTCTGGAAGAGGGGATGGCATCAGGTGCGTAATCGTACTCTATCGTTAGGTCACTGTACCTGTCGTCTTCTAGATACCATTGAGCTTTCTCAAAGGATCTGTGTAGACCTCCTTTCTCCCTTAGAAATACAGGTAAAAATGAATAGGTGACCAAAAGTGCGACTAAGGTTATGACTCCTATCGTCGCAATGATGCCGTACCTTTTTTTATTTCCCATCTCACTCATGTATCAGCTACTCTCTTTTTAACTTCTCTCTTTTGATATCGTTGTATAATGAATCGGCGGCTTCTGCACCCTGGCCTGCAGCGGTTATCGCCTGTTTGAGTGGTGACTCTATAACGTCCCCTGCGGCATATATCCCCGGGACGTTGGTTCTTCTTTCTCTGTCCGTTACGATATACCCGCTGTTTCTGATCTTCACACCTGATTTTTCAGCTAGTTCAGTATTTGGTATCGAACCTATCTCTATGAAAAGACCGTCCAACTCCAATTCTTCACCGTTGTCCAAATCAACTGCCTTCAGCGTTTCTTCGCCCTTCAGACCTGTAACGCTGACTTCGAATACGGATTCGATGTTCTCTGTCTCGTTAACTTCCTCCACGACTATCGGTTCAGGGCGGTAAAATTCTTCCTTTCTGTATAGTATATAGACCTTCTCGGCATAGTCCGCCAAGAGCAGTGCGGAGACAAGGGCTGCATCACCACCGCCTACGACACCTACCTTTTTATCTCCGTAGAAAGCGGCGTCGCAGGTGGCACAATAGCTTACACCTCTACCTGTCAGCTCCTCTTCCCTTTCTAGACCCAGCCTTCTCTTCTCCTGGCCCGTGGCGAGTATGATCTTTTTTGCATCGTATTCACCCCTGCTTGTTTTTACATGGAAATCCATATTATCGCCGGTGATATCCTCGACTTTGTCATAAACAACCTCTACCCCCAAGTCCTTCACCTGTTCCTCCATCTTCATGGCTAAATCCATACCGCTGATACTCTTCTGGGAAGGGAAATTGCACACATCTGGAGATTCAGATATCAATCCACCCGGTTTTTCACCTATTAATATCGTATTCAACTTGTATCTCGCCGTATAAAGCGCTGCCGTATAACCTGCTGGACCGGTTCCAACTATGAGTACATCATACATGTTATCATTGAACCATCAAAAAAGGTCGATATAATACTTTTGGGTAATATTTGAAAAACCGTTATCTCGTTTTTGATGTTATCCTAATTCGACACCCTTTATATCCCTGCCAGTTCTCTCAGCGTAATCCTTTATGGCCGCTTTAAGAGCGTCTGAAGCTAGATTCGAACAGTGCATCTTCTGGTTCGGTAGACCACCGAGTTTTTCAGCTACTTCGTCCCTACCTATCTCGTATGCATCCCCGAGCTCCTTCTCCTTGGCCATATCGGTTATCATGGAAGATGTAGCTATGGCGGCAGCGCACCCGAAGGTCTTGAACTTTATATCCTTGATAACGTCGTCCTCGATCTTCAGGTAGATCTTCATCATGTCTCCACAGACCGGGTTTCCCGCTTCTCCCACGGCGTCAGCATCTTCGATCTCGCCCATGTTGTGCGGGTTGTTGAAGTGTTCCATGACTTCCTCTGAGTACATATCTGGAGACATCTGTTATCGATACTTTTCTAAGAAG
>JBNJFO010000071.1:0-8092 GCA_051746905.1 Thermoplasmatota archaeon | reverse complement strand
CTGACGAAGGCAAGATAAACAGCGTGTTCCTCTTCGCAGAAACCGCCTTCGCATCCTTCACAGCTGGATGGATCGAATATACACTCTAATTTAGGTATGTAATCCGGTTTACATCGTCGGCATTGGTTGAACCTTTTCACCGTTCTGGATTCTGGGCAGGGAGTGTACCCATCCTCAAAACTGCCAACACATATCTTGCCCTGGGAGACATTGAAGTCTATCTTACCCAGGTCGATCTCTTCTATCTTTTCACCATCGAAGGCTTTCAAAATAGGGGTGAATTTGTTCCACTCAAAAGATATCACGTGGACTTCTTTTTCCTGGAACAGTTTCTCCCGCTCTTTGAACAGTGTATTGGCTTTCTTGAACACGCCTGAAAAAATCCATCTATCACTATATTGCTTTTTTCCTGCGGGATATTTATATACGGATCATCTTCTTAAAAATAGAGATGAAATACAAGACTATACAGGATACGGTTCACGGCAGTGTGAAATTCACCGGCCCCTTCCTGAAGTTGTTGGAGTGCCCAGAAGTCCAGCGCCTACACAATATCAAACAATTGGGACTTACTAAGCTTGTCTTCCCGGGCGCGAATCATACCCGGCTGGAACATTCGATAGGCACCTACAGAGTAGCGGGTAAGATGGCGGATAATCTAGATCTATCCGAAAAAGAGAAAAATACGGTCATGTCCGCCGCTCTGCTTCACGACATCGGCCATGCACCTTTCAGCCACACCCTCGAAAATCTGTTGAACAACGAAACGGACAAAGACCACATGGACATAACAAAAGATTTCATAACAGGGGAACGTGCCATAGACAGTGGGAGAGAAGTGCCGAAGATACCTGTGATCTTGGAAGAACACGGTATATCTCCTGAAGAAGTAGCAGAACTCATCAAAGGCAAGGATGACAGAGTAAGTCTAGATGAATTCAACGTTCACGAAGGTCAGAAATACTTCGGTGGAGAGCGGTATCTGTATCAGATCATACACGGGCCGGTAGATGTAGATCAGTTGGATTATCTTCTAAGAGATTCACATTATACAGGGGCAGCACACGGCATCATAGACATAGAAAGGATACTGCAGACCATAGAGATATACAACGGTGACCTGGTGATATCCAAAGGAGGTGTTCCCGCCGTCGAAGGAGTCCTTGTAGCGAGAGGATTGATGTTCTCCTCTGTATATCTCCATAAAACCGCACGTATAGCAGAGTTGATGCTTGCTAAAGCTGTAAAAGGGCTGGATGAAGATCTAGAGAAGTTGTACTGGATGACGGATTACCAGTTGTTATCCTTCCTCGAGGGAAAAGTAGGCTTCCAGAAAGAGATAGTAGAGCGATTGAGATATAGGCGTTTATACAAAAGATGTTTCTCTCTTGATTGGGGTGAGATGGAGTCCACCGAAACAGATCTGGAACAGTTCAATACTATCGAAGGTATAACATCTCTTGAGAAGAAGATAGCTAGAAGAGCGGGGATTCCAGAGAACATGGTATTGGTCGATATCCCACACGATGAACTCAAGCTTTCAGAACCCAGGTTAACGAAGACCAACGTGAAGGTCCTGGATGATGGAAAATTGAACGAACTTTCCAAATACAGTCCTCTAGCACGTGCCTTACAGAGAAGGACAACCCAAACTTGGGGTTTGATGGTATCATGCCCGATAGGATACAAAAATAAAGTTGCGGATGCCACAAAAAAGATTTTAGATTAAACGATAAGTATTAAATATATCAAAAATCTTTAGAGGCTCAGTTGATTAAAATGGCTGACGAAGAGATTGATGGTTATGAGGAGGCCGAATGCCCCACCTGTGGCGCTGTAATCCCAGCTGATGCTCCAGAATGTCCCGAATGTGGACAACTTTTCGAAGAGGAAGAAGAATTATGGGAGGAAGAAGAGGAGGAAGAAGAGGGAGAGTATTTTGAAGAGGAAGAAGAACCTGCTGAAGATGAATTTTTCGAGGAAGAGGAAGCAGAGCCAGAGATGGACGATATCAAAACTGAGCAGGAATGGGAAGGATACTGGGCGGAACAAGAACCCAGTAAATTGAAGTTATACGCAGGAGTGTTTTTACTTTTATTCGGTGGTGTCGGATTAGGTTTCATGTCTTGGTTCCACAATCAGATTGGGTGGTACCCCTTCGGGATAGGAGGTTACCCAGGCTATGGCTGGCTGGATCAAACTACCGGAGGAACGGGTACGATCATAACACTTATCGGAGTAGTACTGATCTATCTATGGATGAGGGACCTCAAAGAATTTGAAAAAGCAAAAGAGATGCCCGAAGACGAAATACCCGAAGAGGAAGATTTCTTCGAAGATGAAAGCATGGATGACGAATACGTGAAAACAGAAGCATACGAAGAACCAGGTGAAGAAGAATACGGGGAAGAAGAGGAAGTCGAAGAGATGGAATGTCCGAACTGTGGTATGACATTATCAGTGGATGCAACAGAATGCCCAGAATGCGGTGAAGTGCTCGAAGAAGTTCCAGAAGAGGAAGAAACGGAAGAGGAAGAAGTAGAAGATATGGAATGTCCGAACTGTGGTATGGTTATCCCATCCGATGCAACAGAATGCCCGGAATGCGGAGAAGTCTTCGAAGAAGAGGAAGAACTCGAAGATGAAGACCTGATCAGGTGTCCGAACTGTGGAACGATGAACGAACCGGATGCTGAATTCTGTTCGAACTGTGAACAAGACCTCAGTGGTGGAACGAAGATATGGGGCGGAGATACGGTAGACGAAGAAGAGGAAACAGAGGAAGACGGACCCGACGAAGAAGAGTCTGAGGAAGAAACAGAGGAAGAACTAGAATAAAGGCACTTCAAAATAATCCAAAACCAATTACCCTCACTTTTTAATTATTTTTCAATCTTCTAGGAATATAGTTTCTGCACCTTTAACTCGTTCCTGATCGGGAAGGTCTGTTGGGTTCACCAAAATCACAGTTATATTGTCTTTGCCGCCTTCATCGTTTGCCATCTCTACTAATTTAGAACAGCTACTCTGCATACTTTCGCTGCCGTCTATCACTCCTTTTATATCCTCGTCGGATACTAGGTCTGTCAGTCCATCACAGCACAGTAAGATCTTATTTCCCTCGTAGATGTATTTTTGAAAGATATCGACATCTATCTCCTGTTTATCTCCCAATACTTGTGTGACCACGTGTTCTTGCATCTTCGCCTTATCGCTTCTAGGTGTACTTATATCGTCTTCCGTCAATTCACCCTGCTCGTAAAGATGCTGTAATAAAGAGTGATCTTTTGTTAAAAGGTCCAATCTATCATCATCTGCGAGGTAAGTTCGACTGTCACCAACGTTAGCTATCGTCATGTAGCCACCCATGATAACCGCCATGGTCACGGTAGTCGCCATCTTAGCCTGAGAGTTCTCTTCTGTATAGTCGAGGATCTTTTTGTTTGCTTTGGAAACTGCGGATCTCACCAATTTTATGATATCTTCTTCCGTCGGCTCTTCCTCTTTGGTTATCAACGGGCGGATATCGTTAACGATACTTTCTACAGCTATCCTGCTGGCTACTTCCCCCCTATCTTCGCCTCCTACTCCGTCTGCCACGATAAAGACTCCTCTTTCTTCTCCATCGACACTGCAGAACATGCAGCCGTAGCTATCTTCATTCAGACTTTTCCTTTTACCGATGTCGGTCTTTGAACCTACTTCCATTTTTAACACCTATGATTTGGATATTATGTCATTCAGTTGGACTCCTGAAGAGCAATTCTATGCACGGACCTTTTTCATCATCGTAACCCATAGCTATCTTATCACCGCTGTAGAGTTTCCACCTCTGGCCACGGGCTAGTTTTTTCCATTTTTTCTCATCATGCAGGTAAACCGCGGTCCCGTTCAGGCTGTACATATCTTTGACCCAGTAACCGTTAGAATCCCTCTCTATCTTGGCGTGTACATCCGAAATGAAATTGCTCCTGACGGATATCTCCTTCTGTCTTTTAGCCCCGCTGAGCCCCCTCGCTCTTCCGATCTTTATGGATTTACCCTTTTTTATATTCAGTTTATGCTCTTCACCTCCCAGCTGGAGCGTGGGTTTAGTGGGGCCTTTCACCGTATGACCTTTTAGAGCTCTCTTCAATTCAGAGGCAGACTGGTACCTGTCTTCAGGAAATATCTTTGTGGCCTTAAGGACGATATCGTTGATCTCCTTGCTGATCCGCTTGTTGAATATAGAAGGAGGTCTCAGATCGTATGGTGCGTAGAAACAATCATCGTCGTACCTCAGATCCTTTCCAGTCAACAAAAAGAATAAGGTCGCACCCACTGCAAAAAGGTCCGTCCGCACATCCACGCTCGCCTTACCTCTTTCCTGTTCTGGGGCGCCGTAACCAGCGGTGAAGATCCTGGTCTCCCCGCTCACGTCCAGTCCATCCCATCCGGCAACACTGCTCCCGAAATCTATCAGGCTCATTTTTTTAGCGTGCACGAGTAGGTTGGCGGGTTTTATATCCCGGTGGATCACTGGTTCGCTCATATTGTGGAGGTAACTCACTATATCCAAAAGTTTGAGGGTGTACAGTTTCGCGTGTTTTTCGGAGATGGGTTTATATTCATTCTGGCCAACTTTGAGCTTGTCATAAAGTGTCTTACCCCTCACATAACTCATAGCCATGTAGGGAGGCATCATATCATCGTCGTGATCTATAAGCGTAGGTATCTGGGGGTGTGAACCGACCCTGCTGAGTATCTCCTTTTCGATGTTTAGTTTCTTGATGATGATGTCTTTATTATCGCTCACGTCACCCTTCAGATTCCATATGTTAGCCTGTTTGACGACACATTTCTTTCCGTCCCCGTACTCCCCTTTGTAAACGATCCCGAAGCCACCTTCACCGATCTTCTCGGTCAGTTTTATCTTCTTTCCCCGGCTACCGGTTATCGTGTGGCCTATGTCTAGTTTCATCTTATATCCTCGAGATAGTATTCATATCCGATAAAATCCTTTGGGTCTGTTTATCATCTCGTTTGTAGATGCAGGTCCCCGCAGTGACTCATTTTAGATCCTATTGGCGATTCACGTATTTTTTATTATTCTATCCTTACGTTCACAGAGATCTCGTTGGCGGGCTTGATCTCATCTGCGTCGCTGAGCATCTTCTGTCCTTGACCCTGGATGTTCTCTCCTTTCAGCCAGGTACCGTTAGCGCTGTCCTCGTCTTCTACGTAGTAGTTACCGTCTTCATAAAACACCTTGAAATGGTGAGCGTCTGGTTTTTCTGGATTATCCCTACGAGATATGTATTTCAGTTTTTCGTCGGGTAACGTGCCGACGAAATCCTCACGTCCTAAAGCTTGTTCCTCGTCGGTCACCTTGATCTGCTTTCCACCGGGCAGCAAGAGCGTGAGTTCCTTCTGTTCTTCTTCTGGAGATAATATGTTAGCCGCACAGTTCATGCAGAACTTAGCCCCTGCGGGATTCAGTGTACCACAGATAGGGCATCTTCTCTTATCGCCTTCAGCAGGTTCCAACTCTTCTTCCTCTGCCTCTACTTCCTCTTCGATCTCTTCTTCTTCAACCTCGAACTCTTCGCTCTCTTCCTCGATATCGACTTCGTCTTCGCTCTCAATTTCTTCTTCGACTTCGATCTCTTCTTCTTCGCTCTCTTCTTCTTCCGGGTCCTCTGGCTCTTCGACTTCCATCTCTTCGCTCTGTCCTTCTTCGATGGGGTCCAATTTTATGCCACAGTAATCGCAGTAATCTTTCTCGTCCTCGAATTCCTTACCACATACAGAACATTTTTTCATTTTTTCAGTCCTCCAATATTACAGTTGTAGAAAGTGAACCTTTCTTCTCTTTCTTTTCCTCTTCGGATAAAACAACAGTGTCTTTCTCTAGTATCGTATCTTTGATCTGGGTAGCGCGATTTATCAGTTCTTCGTCCGAACTCTCGCTGATGACCTCTGTAGCCATCCTGACCACGCCATCTTTTTTCGATTCGTCACCGTCGATGACGTCTCTTCCTTCCAGACTTGCGCGTGTGGTCAAGAATTGATGTCTGGGTTTATTATCGCTCTCGCCTTTGTAAACGCTTTCGTCGTCTGTATAAGTTACGATGATATCTTTGTGGATATCGCTCGGCATCTCCAACTGTGCCATCCTGAATTCTCCCGGTGGTCTGTTCGGGTAGAAGAGCTGTGCAACGTATGTCTGTTTCTCTCCCATGATAACATCGCCTAAAGGCAGAATATAGCTTCCATCCTCTATCCTTATGTCTTTGAATTCCGAAACCTCTGGTTCCGCTTGATAGATATCACCCAACTCGAATCCTTTGACCATGGAGAGTTTGAGATCTGGTTTGATCATGGTCGTCTGGTTGATCCTGTTAGCTTCTGTTTCGAAAAGCGCTGTTATGTCTGAATTGTCCTTTAGATGTCTCCATCTACCCTTTCTACTGTTCTCCGCCAAAGCGATGAGTATATCTTCGCTGTAATCCGCACCTATCCCACCACAGATGATAGAGATATCGTTATCTGAGTACTTCTGTGCTATACCTTCGAAGTCCTCTAGATCGCTCTTTCCTACGGTGGGAGTACCGTCGGATAGCAAGATTATCTTATCTACCCTCTCGTCTTCAGGGAGTGCGGACGCCTCTATCTCTTCCATGGCATAATCAAGAGCATCGTATAGAGCGGTGCCGCCTCTTGCAGTGATCTCTTCTATCCTCTCCAACATCTCTTCTTTCGAATCGTTCGAAACGTTGATATCCAATAGTTTATCCGTGGCTCCCTTTTCTTCAGCATCCTCCTTCTTCTTCTTGCCGCGGCATACGATACTGCAGGCCTCCGAAAAGGTCATAACGCTGAGGTTGTCGATCACGCCGACCTCTTCGATGAAATGTTTAGCGGCATCTTTGGCTACGTCTATCTTTCCCTCCGACATCATAGATCCGCTGGAATCTATCAAAAGCACCACGTTAGGTGTCGCTCCTACAGATTCATCTGTTTCTTCCGGCATGATGTCTATACTTAAGAACAAAGCCCCGGCCCGTTCAGGGTCTGAAGGCAGATCTTTTGAATGTGCAGGTAAAAAGTCCTTGTTTATCGTGTATTCGATATTCGGCATATTATCTCTCCGAGGGGGTTACTTGTTTAGATACGTAATAAATTTACGGTCGTTAAAACTCATCAATTTCATTTAATTATATCCGAAATCTTTTAAAGTATGTTTACGCTCTATAGACATGGATGGGATATGTCTGACGGAGCAGGAAGAGATGCCTGCGGAGGACAAAAAAGCACTGGATGAAGAAGAAGTCGATGAGATCGAAGGTTCTTCTAAACAGAATATAGTAGGGATCACTTTTGGTGATGTAGGTACAAATAGATTGGATTGTAACGTTTGTTCTCCAGTAGATAAAGGCGAATATGTACAGATAAAACACCCCACGGTCGGGATGGTCTTGGGAAGGGTAGAAAAGATCGAAAGAAAGACCGACCTATCCGTGGAGAAGGCGATGCAGATGACCAACGGCGAGAACGTGGAGATAGACGAACAAGTGATCGCCAAGATAAACGTCATAGGCTATCGTGATAGGAGGGGTCTGTTGAGGACGCCAGGCACTCCTTTCAGAGCCGGTGAAGATATATGCGTAGCCGAAGAGGAATTGATCAAGAACGTCCTTGGATTGGATAACGATAAGAACGGTGCTTATATAGGTATGCTCCAGGGGCATGATATAGACGTATGTATGAATATAAATTCTATCGCTCAGAAACATCTATCCGTCCTGGCGAAGACCGGGAGCGGTAAGAGTTACACTACGGGCATAATAATAGAGGAAGTCATGAAACACGATGTCACCGCGGTGATACTCGATCCACACGGAGAATATTCATCCATGGCCGAAGCCGGTGAAGTAGATCCAGATAACGAGTTCGGTGTGAGCCCGAGGGGTTACGGCGAGAAGATGACAGAGTTCTCACCCAGTCCAGATATAAATCCTGGTGCTAGACCGTTGAAGTTCACTTTCAAGAATATGGAACCCAAGAAGATCTTAGATATGGTAGGTATCAGTAAAAGAAAATCAAACGTTTC
>JBNJFO010000070.1:0-8106 GCA_051746905.1 Thermoplasmatota archaeon | reverse complement strand
AAGAAAGTGGGAGGTCTGCCGGGAGAACATCCAACCATGCTGGTTGGTTCGATATTCTACGAGGGTCAGTTCTCATCACCCAAAGAGTCGAAGGAAGAAGTGAAAGACCGTGTATCCAGGCATCAAGAACTAGCCGACCTCACCTCTCTGAATTCGATGGTGGACGTGTTCATCTACGAGGAGGAAGAGATCGAATGGAAGGTGGATTTCGCCTTAGATAACATCGAAGGAACTTTCTCCCTGGATATGCCTGAATCAGAGGTCAGGATCAAGACACTAAAATATCTGGAGGAAGTGGGTGGACTTGACAGAGTGATCTACAATTCATTGAACCTCGGTGCAACGGACGAAGAGATCGAAACGCTAAAAAACCACACACCTAAGGGAGCCATCCTATTGGGATACAACCCTCAGAACAACAACACCCAAGGACGACTGGACATGATAAAGAACGGTGGAAAACTCTTCGAAAAGGGTATCCTACAGTACGCCCAGGATATCGGTATCGATATCACCCTTTTAGACACTGCCGCAACACCCTTCGGAGAAGGAGCCAGCGAAACTCTACGATCCATCCCCGTCTTCAAGAGCGAGTTCGGCTTACCCGTGGGATGCGCCATGCACAACACGGTAGAAGCGTGGCTGTGGCTCAACGAATACGAAAACAAGAAAGAACTACTACCCACGCTAGACTCCGCCATAGATGGCCTACCACTCATCCTCGGAGCAGATTTCGTTTATTACGGCCCTATCGAGAACGCAGAACTGGAGTTCCCAACAGCCGCCATGGTGGACAAACTGGTTGCAGAAGGCGCGGAAACATATTTCGGAACCGAGATAGACGAGGAGCACCCGTTCTACAAGCTGTAACCAGACTCTTTTAATCTTTTGATTTATCCTCTAGTCTCTCTTTCATCATATCTTCATAGTCTTTGTCCGAGTCGATTTCGACCTCTTCACCCTCTTCTGCAATTTTCTTCAATTTTTCTGTGATACTACTTTTTTCAATCTCCTTCTCCTTCATATTTATCAAAATTCATTCAATATATTTAAGGTCTATGTTGATTTCCTAAATCCTTCGATCCTATTCATTGTAGTGATCATCCACAGCTTCCTCGACTACGGAAGCACTGCTGCCGTGATAGATCGTCGTAACATCTTCCTCAGACACCATCCTGTACCTGCCATCATCTACATGTTCACTATATTCTTCCGGCAGATTATCCGTCCACTCGCCCCAATATCTTTCGAATTCATCCGCTTCACCCGTATCGTCCCATCTGATCTTGAATATCGACAGATGGCCGGTCTCATTTGCAAAGTACTTGAACCTGTCGCCACCCCATCCATCGGCCGCTCGATCCGCCTTTTTTTCATATATGTAATGACCCATCATCATGTTTACAATGAATTCACCCATGACGTCTTCATCCTTCAAGGTCATGTTTGCTACGGTCTGGTTGATATACACATCAATCGGCTTTTCCTCGTCGAAATACTTGTTCGGATGCAGGATCTGTTCAGTGGAATCCGGAGGAGAAGAGTAAAGCTCGTTCACACCTTCCCATCCCTCATAGTCATATACGAAGGACACGAAACTGTAACCTTCTTCATACGGGAACATCATCAGTTTCTCGAGATAATACGGCATCTCTTCTTCTCCACCATCACCGTTTTCACCAACGCTCAATTCACCTATCAGCTGTTCGATTTCACTCTGAGATAGAGAAAATATGTAGTCGTACATCACTTTAGTAGCGTCGCCTTCCAGGACTGCATGACGGGCATAGTAAGAATCGGTCTGTTCTTCATCCGTATACTCCGTAAGGTCGAAATGTTGATCCTGTAGAGCGTGTGTAAGCTCGTGAGCCAATGTGATCCTGTCCATCAGTGAAGAGCGGCCTTCTATCACATACATGATGTTGTTCTCTTCATCGTAGAATCCCATGACTTGATCGGTATAGCCCTCCTGCACCTCCTCGGTCACGTTGGTCGTTCCAGGTTCAGTCAAAAACAAGGTTTCCAAAACCCGGAATGTCATCTCATCTCCTTCTGTATCGGAAGAGTTAGCAAATCTATCGCTGAACTCCTCTCTAGACATGTAACGGTATTCTACCTCTTCCAGAACACTCAATTCCCTCATATCTGACACGTCATCTATAGTGACCTCTTTATCCCCCGATCTCCCATCGCTATCGAGATAAAGAACGATATACGCGCTGGATATCACCAATATCAAGACCACTAACAACACGATCACCTTGGACGTCAATTTTTTCTTTCTTTCATCCCTCTTTTGGAACTTTTCCACAACGGTTTTATGAAAATATTCGTCACAGTTTTCACAGTACCAATCACTCATAGGCTCGTATTCCAATTCTTCACCGCACCTGGGACACCTGGGCATTTTTACCATGTGATATATCCCGCTCTTGAAAAATAAAGTTTTGCCATGCCGTATCTTTTTTAAATACGAGTTGTATCTTGTTATGAAATATGAAGCTCGATAATGACCTGATCACGACCGTGGTGGGCAGCTATCCATCAAAGCCCTCTAGAAGTGAATTAGCGGATTCTTTTCTCACTCACCAAGACCCTTACAAAAAAAGCTTAGAAAAGGCTGTCCAGGCGCAACTAGATGCAGGTGTGGAGATAGTTTCAGACGGCCAAACGAGGAACGGTATGATAGAGCTCTTCGTCCAGAACTTGAGAGGATTCCGCATAAAGGAGAAGTTCGAGATAATAAACGAGATCGACTACAAAGGGCCTATCACCGTGGAAGATCAACTTTTCGTCAGAGATATCTTACCGGAGAACACCATGCTCAAAGGCATAATCACCGGACCGTGGACACTGGTCAAGAGCTGCGATAACAAGTTCTACGATGACGACTTAGAAGCGGCATGGGATGCGGCGGAAGCTCTTAAGGAGGAGGCTCAAGTCCTGGCAGATGTTTGCGATATGATACAATTGGACGAACCGCTCTTCTCGGTGGACTATCCAGAGCAGGCGAAAGAGCTCGTCGAAACGGTTCTAGATATTGACAGACCAACGGCACTCCACGCCTGCGGTGACGTGAGCGATATAGCCCACGAACTAGTAGAATTCGACATCGACATACTGGATCACGAGTTCGCTGAGAACCCGGGTCTTTACGACATCTACTCGGAACTAGAATTCGACCAGCGGTTGGCTGTAGGTGTAGTCACCACGAAAACACCGGTGGAAGACGTAGGAAAGATACAGGAGCGTATAGAAAAGGCGGTGGATATATTCGGTCCAAAAACGATGATCGATCCGGACTGTGGGTTGAGGAATCTTCCGGAGAAGGCAGCTTTCGATAAATTGAATAGTATGGTCAAAGCAAGGGACGTGGTTTTAGATGAAAGAAGTTGATAAGATAAAGGCGAAAGAAAACAAAAAGATGGAGTTCGACAAGAGCGGTTTCTTCACCATCATGGTCAAGGGCGAGATAATAGTTGAGCACTACAAGAACGTTCAAAAGGAAGGCAACCTAGAGGTGGAAACCGGCAGTATCGATGCGGTGGTCACAGGAACGAACGCAAAGGCAATCTGCGATACCCTTGTGAGAGAGAAACTGGTCTCCAGATTGGACCACGCAGCTTACCTCGGGAGGGAGCTCCAGAAAGCCGAGATCGCTCTGAAACACGGGCTTGATTACGAACAATGTGAAGAACTAGACCTGTAAACTCAGACCGAGAAAACAATTTATAAAAGGTTTTCATGTTAACCAAGTGGTGTCAGGTAATTGAAGTTCATAGTGAAAGAAAAACCTTGGGATCTTGCTGTAGTCTCTGTATTAACAGCACTGCTTCTGGCAGCGATCTTTCTGACACCTGACAGTCTCGTTAGAACTATCCTAGGTCTACCTTTCATCTTATTCTTCCCTGGCTACGTCCTGATATCGTTCCTCTTCCCGGAAGAAGAACCACTGGACAAGATAGAACGTATAGCACTCTCGTTCGGTCTCAGCATAGCCATCACCCCTCTGATAGGACTTCTTCTTAACTACATCTGGGAGATCAGTTTGAACCCGATCCTTTACTCGCTCTCACTCTTCATATTCACATTCTCATTCCTCGCTTACCTCAGGCGCGACAGTATCCCTGTGGAAGAACGGTTCCAGATCTATATAAAAGTGGAACAGCCGGATTGGGAGTCCTACGATATCATCGATAAAGCGCTGGTCATAGCTACTGTCGGTTTACTCATAGCTTCTGGAGCTCTAGCCACTCATATAATAACGACCCCGAGAACGGGAGAGCGGTTCACGGAATTCTACGTATTAGGGCCAGAAGGAAAAGCCGACGATTACCAGACGGATCTAGCGGTCAACGAAAGCGGCCACGTTATCGTAGGAGCGGTCAACAGGGAACACGAACCCGTCAATTACACACTGGCCATCGGTCTAGGTTATTCCTACGAAAATATGAGTGGCTCCGGAGATATACAAGGCGAATATGTCAATTTCACGAGCAACAACACTTACTATTCTACAGATCTCGAGTTGTCACACGGCCAGAAGTGGGAAGACCATCTAAACTACTCGGTCTCAAGTGCAGGAGACTACAGATTGATGTTCATGCTTCTAAGAGACGAAAAAGTCTACCGGGAGTTACATCTCTGGATAACGGTCCAGGAGGGTTGAGATGTCAGATATGGAACTCTCCCAGCGCGGGAAGATCTTGGTTCTAGTTCCCATCTACCTCATAGCCGGCGGTTTCCTTTTTCAGGAACCTTTCGTAGTTCTGATCGGTGTGAGTGTACTCTCTTCTTTCATCTATTCCAGGTTCTATCTGAAGAAATACTTTCCAACAGTCTCTCTAGATAGCCGTGTTCCGAGTGGTATAAAGAACGTGGATAAGAGCTTCACCGTTGAACAAAAGCTGAAATGTGACTGCATGCTGAGGGCTGAATTCAGACCTGATTTCGGTGAAGATTTTGAAGTCGAAGAAGAGGATAGTAAAGAGATCGTGATAGAAAACAAAACCATCCTCAAGCATAAAGTCACGCCGAAAAGGAGAGGGTATCTCAAAGTGGGGGGCGCGGAACTGACTGTTTACGACCCAATGAAATTCTTCAAGAAGAAGAGAACGTTCCCATCGGACAAGGAAGTCATAATCCAGAGCTCTATAGAGACGATCAGGAGAGCGAAATCTTTCGCCAAGAGGAGTCACGAGGAGGAACTCATCGAGGACTTCAAACAGTTCACTTCGACGTCTTCCGAACTTGAGAATATCAGGGAATACCAGCCGGGCGATAAACTCAGAGATATCCACTGGAAATCACTCTCAAAGTTCCAGAAACATATGACCAAGGTCTACGAGAAGATGACACAGCTGGACTGCCACATACTACTCGATAACGGTCCGTCTATGCGGAGGCACGTTCCCGGTGGCGCTAGAAAACAGGAACACGCCATCTACGTGGCTTTGGAACTGCTGAAAAAGTTTGAACTAGCCGGCCATGACATAGGATTGACCGCCTTCGATCACAAAAGAGTGCTGATCCACCACACTCCCGATCACCGGAAGGGAACCTTCAAAAGATTGTTCAACGAGATGGCCGAGCTGCCTGGACCTATAGCAACCAGTGAATACGATGTGAGAAGATACGACGTTTCGATATCTCTGGAAGGTCTGAAAAAGGCAGAAGAGAGCTTCGCTGAAAAGGTGGGTGTTTTCTTATCGGGTTCCTCAAAAAGTGAGTTGGGTGGGATGATCGATTCAGTAAGGAGGGTAAGAAAAAGCGCCAATAAAAGCTCGATTTTGATCCTTTTGACCGATCTCGAGACCAGACCTAACATGACCATAAAATCCATTGAAAAACTCAGAGCTATGAATCACGAGGTCTGGGTGGTCGTCCTCTTCTCGCCCTGGTACGACATAGTGGATATCGATGAAGAGAAACTCGAACTGGCATATCAAGACTATGAAAATCTCGAGGATATGCTGCAGAAGATCGAAAAGGCTGGAGCCCATGTTTTCGAACTCTTCCCGAAGAAAGAGGGGCTCAAGATACTCAAAGAAAAATGGGGGAAAACATGATGGACTCCAAAGAAGTGCAGATCAACTTGATAGCCGGCATCTTCATGGTGGCTCTTCTTTACCACTCAGAAGGTTACTTTCCTCTCATCACGCTGATACCCCTAGGTTTGGTATCTATTGGGTATCATTTCGACAGAGAGTCGTTGAAAAACATCGGACTAGCTGCGTCTACGATCACCGTGGCGGTTTTCCTCAAAAATTATTCTATGGGTGATCTCTACTCCCTCCTGATATTCATACCCACATTGATCGTTCCATTGAACGTTTATTGGGGGGCTGTCCTTTCACCCAGGTCCAGCAACGATATCACTACTTCCTTGGTAGCACTATCTTACCTTGCTCTGGTTCCAACCGTATTCTACCTTCTGATATTCCTGTTGAAGATAGACACTTACGTCCTGTCAGTAGAAAACCTAGCGCCACAGGCACTGATATTGTCCGCTTTAGCGGCTATCCTTTTCATCCCCTATCATAAACTGAGTGAGATCGAAGATTAATCTTCAGAAAATTTTCCCTTAGGTGCCTCGACCCCTTCTTCTAATATCTGGTTGACTATATCTATCGTCCTTATATCTTCCAACTCCGCATCCACCGTCAAGAGTAATCTGTGAGGGAGGACTTTCCTAGATATCTTCTTCACGTCATCAGGTATCACGTAATCCCGTCCATCGATGATCGCACTGGCCTTCGATGCGTAGAGCATATGCTCGCCGGCCCTGGGGCTGGCCCCTAACGCCAGGTCTTCGATACTCCTGGTCTTTATCACGATGTTGCGGATGTATTCTAGGATCTCTTTGGAAACGTGAACTTTCTCGTGTATTTTGTAAAGCTGCATACCGAAATTCTTACCCAGGCTGTTCAAATCTATCCCCTCATCATCCCCTCTGTTCTTCATCTCCAGCATATCCAGTTCTTGATCCGATGGCAGATAGGTCATGTCGGCTTTTATCATGAACCTATCCAACTGGGCTTCTGGTAGTGGGTAAACTCCCTCCGTCTCGATGGGGTTCTTGGTGGCTATGACGAAGAAGGGTTCTGGGAGCTCCATGGTAGTTCCTTCGATGGTCACCTGTTTCTCCTGCATAGCTTCGATGAGCGCGGATTGCGTCTTCGGTGGTGCTCTGTTGATCTCGTCAGCCATAACGACCTGTGCGAAGACCGGTCCCCTCCTCAATTCAAAACTGCTCTTTTTCTGATCGTAATAATAATGGCCGATTATATCTGCTGGAAGCATGTCCTGGGTGAACTGGATACGTTCGTATTCTAGTCCCATAGTCCTGGTGAAAGCTTTGATCAAGGTCGTCTTAGCTATCCCCGGAACTCCTTCTAGAAGCAGATGGCCGCCTGTCAACATGCATATCAAAAAATCTTCAACTATCTCCTCATAGCCAACAACGACCTTCTCCACTTCGGATTTTACAGCTTCGAACTTCTTCTGATATTCTTCCAGTTCACTCACTTTTCATCAACTCTCTTTTTCCACCTTTCGATAGATGGTTTTCAACTTGTGCTCATCCCAATCCGGATTATTACTTAATACTTTTTCGACGATATCCCCTTGAGCTTCTTCCTTCCTGAACAGGTGAAGAATGAACTCCACTCCTGAGAACAGACCTTTCTTCAAAGACGGTACGAATATCATGGCTGTCACACCTATCGAGAGGACTAGAACAAGGAAAGAAAGACCTCTCGAAGGATATCTGAAAGAATACACCAGATCGAAGACCAGGTTCACCTCACGGTGGCTCTCGTCGAATATGACATCATCCTTACCATCTGACACGAAACCCATCATATTCTCAACTAAGATATCGTTGTCCAGTCTTTCGTTCATCGAATTGATCATGATGCTCGGGTCCGAGAGAAGTATCAGCTTCCCATCCCCGTAGTCCTCGATGGTCAACAAGGGGTACTCTCTCTGTCTCTCCCCCTGATCCTGTATCTCGTTCTCGTTGGAATCCAACCATGAGGCTGAGGAAGTTTTCATCAAGACGGTCGCATCCTCCGAAGGCGTTATCCCCGTTGGTTTGTTGGTCAA